>NZ_JBFBGK010000016.1:0-106268 GCF_040684615.1 Streptomyces sp. NPDC089919 | reverse complement strand
CACCATGGGTGAGAACGACTTCCGGTCCACCGAGAAGTCCGCCGTGGTCGCCGAGGCCGGCGCCCTGCGCATCGAGCACGTCGCCGCCGACGGCAAGCGGATGCGGGTGGCATATCCGCGCCCCGACCTGGGCAGGGTGACGCTGCGTCACGAGGATTGACAGCGGTGTCACTTCACCGGCGCACGCCCGAGGGAGTCACCCGCTCCGGGCCGCCTTGAAGCGGGCCAGCGCGTCGGCGAGGTCCACCACCGGCTCCGGGTAGTCCAGCCGGGCCCGTTCCGCGGCCGGGAGCTTCCACGGCTGGTGCACCAAGGGCGCCGGCAGGTCGGCGAGTTCGGGCACCCAGCGGTGGACGTACCGGCCCTCTGGGTCGTAGCGCAGGCCCTGCCGGACGGGGTTGAGCACGCGGTTGGGGCGGGTGTCGGTGCCGGTGCCGGCCACCCACTGCCAGTTCAACTGGTTGTTGGCCACGTCCCCGTCGACCAGCAGGTCGAGGAAGTGCCGGGCGCCCACCCGCCAGTCCACGTACAACGTCTTGGCGAGGAAGCTCGCGGCCAGCATCCGGCCGCGGTTGTGCAGCCAGCCCTCGTGGGCCAGTTGCCGCATGGCGGCGTCGACCATCGGGTAGCCGGTGCGCCCGGCCCGCCAGGCCTCGGTCTCCTCCCGGGCCGCGCCTCCGGTGCGCCAGCGGTCGTGCCGGGGCCGGTAGTCGGCGGTGGCCGCCTCCGGCCGGGCGGCGAGCAGTTGGTGGTGGAAGTCCCGCCAGCAGAGTTGCCGGACGAAGGCCTCGGCGCCGGGTCCGCCCCGGGAGCGGGCCCGGGCGACCGCCTCGGCGGCGGAGAGGGTGCCGAAGTGCAGGTGCGGGGAGAGCCGGGAGGTGCGGTCGCCGCCGAGGTCGTCGTGGCCCTCCTCGTACCCGTCGACGGCGCCGCGCAGCCAGCCGGTCAGCCGGGCGCGGGCCGCGTCCTCGCCGCCGGGGGCCAGTCCGGGCGAGGTGCCGGTCACCTTCGAGCGGGCCGGCAGCGGGGCCGAGGACAGACCGTCGGGGACCGGGACCTTGCGCGGGGCCGCGACCGGGCGGCGCAGCGCGGCGGTCGCCCAGCGCTTGAAGTACGCGCTGAAGACGGCGTAGTGGTCCGAGCCGGCCGGCAGCAGCTCGCCCGGGGCGACCGCGGTGATGACGGCGTCGTGCACGTGCAGGGCGCAGCCCTGCGCCGCCAGGGCGTCGCGCAGCCGGTCCTCGCGCGCCTGGGCGTAACCGCTGGCCCCGGCGGCCAGATGGACCTCGCGGGCGCCGCTCTCGCGGACCGCCGCGCACACCTCGGCCACCGGATCGCCGGTGCGCAGGACCAGCCGGCCGCCGCGGGCGCGCAGTCCGGCGTCGAGGTCGGCGAGGCAATCGGCCAGGAAGGCCAGCCGGTTGGGGACGGCGAAACCGGCGGCGGCCACGCCCGGGTCGGTGACGAAGAGCGGTACCACCGGTCCGCCGGCGGCCAGCGCGGCCCGCAGCGGCGGGTGGTCGTGCAGCCGCAGGTCCGAGGTGTAGAGCACGACCGACGGCGCCGCGCCGGCCGCCGCGGGACGGCTCACCGGCGCTCCAGCAGGCCCCGCAGGTAGGCGGCCTGGCCGACGTGCTGGAGGTCGTCGGCGAGGATGCTGACCAGCCGCACGCCCAGGGTGACGGGCGGGTCCCAGCGTTCGTCGACCACCCGCCCGAGGTCGGCTGCGGTGAGTCCGTGCAGGTACTCCAGGGAACGGGCGTGGACCGCGTCGTAGTAGTCGCGCAGCAGCGCGCCGTCCTCGACCAGGACCTTCCCGGCCTCCTCGGGGGTGTGGCCGTACCCGTCCGAGCCGGCCGGCAGGTCCAGGCCGAAGCGCCCGGCCCAGCCCTCCTCGTGCCACACCTCGGTGCGCCCGGCCGGGCCGGCCACCTGTACGTCCTGGATGCGGGCCAGGTGCCAGACCAGCCAGGCGACGGAGTTGGCCCCGGGGTCGGGGCGGGCTGCCAGGGTCTCGGCGTCGAGTCCTTCGAGGACCGCGTGCACCTCCTCCCGGATCCGCCCGAAGCCGTCCGCCAGTACCTCTGTGGCCTTCATGTCCCGTCCTCTGCACGCCGGTCGTCGCTGTCGGGACCACCTTGCAGCCCCGCGCCCGCCCGCGCTGCCGACCGGGCGGGCGACACGCGGAGCGGCCTGGCGGCCGCCACCTGGGATCCCACCGGGGCCCTAGCGGACGAGAGCACGATGGGCCATCGGCCGACCGGCCGCCGCGCCTCCGGGACGGCGCAACTCCCCGCATGTGCAGTCCGGTTGACCACCGGCGCGGGATCCGGGACGGCACGGCACAGGCGCGACGAGAGGACTGGACCGGTGCTGACGATCAACGTGGCGGTATTGCTCGCCGTCATCGTCGTGCTGCGGCTGCGGCGCAGGACCGAGGCCAGGAGCCGCGGGGACGAGCAGCTGACGGTGGTGCTCGTGCTGACGCTCGGGATCCTCCTCGCCCCCACCGCCCTCGGGCACAGCATCTACGACCTGGTCGCGGGCGTGGTGGACGGGGTCAACCAGCCGCAGCAGCACACTCCCTGAGCGGCCGGGCGGCGCGAAGGCGCCCTGTTGCGGCCGCCGCCCGGCGGTCATGCTGACCGGGCAGCGGCCGGACGGCGACGAGGGGGCGGGCATGGGCCAGGGCACGGGAGCGGCAGCCGTGGGGGTGCGACCGGTGGCGGCCCGCATCGGGGCGGAGATCACCGGGGTCGACCTCGCCCAGGAGCCGGACGCCGCGACCGTGGCGGCGCTCCGGGCGGCGCTGCTGCGCTGGAAGGTGCTCTTCTTCCGGGGGCAGCACCTGGACCACGCCGCGCACCTGGCCTTCGCCCGGCGGTTCGGCGAGCCGGTGGCGGTCCGGGCCCGGGGCAGCTACTCCCCCGGCGAGCACCCGGAGATCGAGACCACCGCCGACCGCCTGGAGCTGGGCGGCCGCTACGGCATGGACCGGGACGAGTGGCTGGAGCGGCGGCGGCACACCCTGCTGCGCGGCTGGCACTGCGACCACGGCGCCCGGATCGACCCGCCCGCCGCGACGCTGCTGCGGGCCGAGTCGGTGCCCGCGTACGGGGCCGACACCTGCTGGGCCAACCTCGCCGCCGCCTACGAGGGGCTGTCGGCGCCGCTGCGCGGTTTCGTGGACGGGCTGCGCGCCGAGCACCGGCTGGGCGTCGGCTACCAGCCCCGGGCCGGCGAGGACGCGTACCTGCGGCACCTGCTGGAGCACCAGACCGCCTCCCGGCACCCGCTGGTGCGGGTGCATCCGGAGTCGGGTGAGCGGCTGCTGTTCGTGAACGGCTACTACGTGGAGCGGATCCTGGACCTCACGCGTGCGGAGAGCGGGCCGCTGCTGGAGCTGCTGCTGGCGCAGGCGGTCCGGCCGGAGTACACGGTGCGGTTCCGCTGGGAGCCGGGGGACGTGGCGTTCTGGGACAACCGGGCCACCATCCACCTGGCGCCCTCGGAGCTGCCGGCCGGGGACCGGCCCCGGATCATGCACCGGGTGATGCTGGCCGGGGAGGTGCCGGTCGGGGTGGACGGGAAGCCCTCGGAGCCGGTGACCGGCACCGAGGCCGGACGCTGGTGACCGGCCGGGGCCGCGCGCGGCGTACGGGCCCCGGGCCCCGTACGCCGCTGGTCGGGACCAAGGGGCGCGCCCTCGCGGACAGGCGCTTCCCCGGTGCTTCCGCACGCCCGCCCCCGATCGGAGCAACCCATGGTCGGCCACCTGGCCGGATCGATAGGTTCCCCCTCGCCGGCCGCGCCGGAAGTCGGGCGGCGGCACCGAAGAGGGGGACGACGCAGATGCACGCATCCACTCTGTTCAAGAAGTGGCGGGGCCGCGCCCTGGCCGCGGCCACCACCCTCGCGCTGGCCGGCGGGACGCTGGGCCTCGCGGCCGGCCCCGCCGCGGCGGCGCCCAGCTTCGGCCGGGCCTACGTGTGGGCCAACAGCCCCGCCGCGGCGCTCGGTTCGCCCTACGTCCCGGCCGGCGCCTACAGCCGCAACTCGACCGGCGCGACCAACACGGTCGTCCGGACGGGCACCGGCCAGTACACCGTCCGGATGCCCAACCTCGGCCGGATCGGCGGCGTGGTGCACGTGACCGCCTACGGCCCGGGCAGCCACACCTGCTCGACGGTCTCCTGGGTCCCGAACGGCAGCCGGCTCGACGTCCGGGTGGCCTGCTTCACCCGCACCGGGGTCCGGGCCAACAGCATGTTCACCGCGAGCTTCGAGAACACCGCGGCCCTCGGCGGGACCCGGTACGCCTACCTGTGGGCCAACCAGCCGAGCGCCGCCGGCTACGTCCCCGCCACCGCCTACCAGTTCAACTCCGCCGGCGCGACGAACACCATCACCCGTTCCGGGACCGGCAGTTACCTGGTCCGGCTGCCCGCCATCGGCTCCTCCGCCGGGCACGTCCAGGTCACCGCGTACGGTGACGCGGCGGCCCGCTGCAAGGTCGGCAGCTGGACCGTCTCCGGTACCGCCCAACTGGTGCGGGTGTACTGCTCGAACGCCTTCGGCCGGGCCCTGGACCACCGGTTCTCCCTGACCTACACGCGCGCGACCGGTCTGCTGCGCACCACCCCGGCCGCGTACGCCTGGGCCGACCGGCCCACGAACGCCGGGTACAACCCGGCCGCCGCCTACTCCTACAACTCCTCCGGGGTGGTGAACCGGATCCGCCGCACCGGTGTGGGCGTCTACCAGTTCCACCCTGCCAACATGCCGCTGGCCAACGGCACCGTCCAGGTGACGGCCTACGGTCCGGACGCCGCCTACTGCAAGGTCGACTTCTGGACGCCGGGCTCCGGGGTGCAGGTGCGCTGCTTCAGCGCGCTCGGCGCCCCGAAGGACACCTTCTACGACGTGTCGTTCCAGCGCTGACCGGCCCGCGCCCGCGGGACCTGCCGGGCCCGGTCACCTCGGTGGCCGGGCCCGGACGCCTGCCGCCGGGCGGGCGGTCGGGTCACCAGCGGCCGGACTCGGTGATCCGGGCCAGGAAGCGGCGGGTGCGCTCCTGCGTGGGGGTACCGAAGACCTCCTCGGCGGTGCCCCGTTCGCACACCACTCCGCCGTCCAGGAAGCAGACCTGGTCGGCCACCTGGCGGGCGAAGCCCATCTCGTGGGTGGCCAGCACCATCGTCATGCCCTCGTCCTTGAGGTCCCGGACCACCGACAGCACCTCGCCGACGAGTTCGGGGTCGAGGGCCGCGGTGATCTCGTCCAGGAGCAGCAGTCGGGGCCGGACCGCGAGGGCGCGCACGATGGCGGCCCGCTGCTGCTGGCCGCCGCTGAGCCGGTCGGGGTAGTCCCCGGCCTTGTCGGCCAGCCCCAGCCGCTCCAGCAGCTCCCGGGCCCGCTCCTCGGCCTCGGCCCGGGAGACGCGGTGCACCCGGCGCGGGGCGAGGGTGATGTTGTCGAGCACGGTCATGTGCGGGAAGAGGTTGTACGCCTGGAAGACCACGCCGATGCGCCGGCGCACGGCGTCGGCGTCGGCCCGCGGGTCGGTGATGTCCTGCCCGTCCAGGTGGATGGCGCCGTCGTCCACGTCCTCGAGGAGGGCGGCGCAGCGCAGCAGGGTCGACTTGCCCGAGCCGGAGGCGCCGATCAGCGCGGTCACGGTGTGCGGGGCCACGTCGAGGCTGACGTCCCGGAGCACGGGCGGGGCGTCCTTGCCGTAGGCCTTGCGGACCGAGTCGAAGCGGAGCACCGGTTCCGGCGCGGCGGCGGAGCCGGTCATACGAGGCCTCCCTGGGCGCGGCGCCGGGCGGTGCGGGCGGTGATCCAGTCGGTGAAGCGGGTCATGGGCACGGTCAGCGCCACGAAGATCAGCCCGGCCACCACGTAGGGCGTGAAGTTGAACTCCTTGCCGACGATGATCTGGGCGGCGTACACGGCCTCCACGACGCCCCCGATGGAGACGAGGCTGGTGTCCTTCTGGAGGGAGACCATGTCGTTGAGGAGCGGCGGGATGACGTGCCGGACCGCCTGCGGCAGCACCACGTGGCGCAGGGTCTGCGCCCCGCTGAGGCCCAGCGAGCGGGCCGCGGCCCGCTGCGAGGGGTGGACGGCCTCGATACCGGCCCGGAAGACCTCCGCCAGGTAGGCGGAGTACGTGATGACCAGCGCGGTGCCGGCGAGGATCACCGGGTCGGTGGTGACGCCCTGGAGCCGGAGCGCCGGCACGCCGAGCACCATGCTGAGGATGCTGATGATCAGCGGCAGGCCGCGGAAGAAGTCGGTGTAGGCGGCGGCGAGCACCCGCACCGGCATCAGCACCGGCCCCTTGAGGGTGCGGGCCACGGCGATGAGCAGGCCGAGGCACAGGGCCGCGGAGCCGCACACCAGCAGCAGCCTGATGTTGAGCCAGAGGCCTTCGAGGACGGCCGGCAGCGCCGCGCGGGCCTGGTCGAGGTCGAAGAAGGTGGCCCGGGTGCGCGGCCAGCCCGGCGAGTTGACCACGATCAGCACCACCGCGACGGCAGTGATCAGCATGGACACGGCGGCGGTCAGCGCGGCGCGGCGGGCCCGCCCCCGGCGGATCCGCTCGCGCTCGAGCCGGCGGGCGGAGGGGACGTAGCCGTCCTCCTCCGCCGGGCCGGCGACGGAGCTCTTCTCGGTGTGCAGGGTCATTTCAGGACCGGGGCGTCGGCGGCCTCGGAGAGCCACTGCTTCTCGAGGGCGGCGAGGGTGCCGTCCGCGCGCAGGCCGTCGACGGCGCCGCTGACGCAGGAGGTGAGCCGGCTGCCCTTGTCCAGGACCAGGCCGAACTGCTCCGGGGTGCCGGTGGCGGGCGCGAACTGGCCGACGATCTTCGCGTCGGTCACCTCGGCGGAGGTGATGTAGAAGGCGGTGGGCAGGTCCACCACGATCGCGTCGACCTGGCCGTTGCCGAGGGCGGCCTTGGCGAAGTCGTTCTTCTGGAAGATGGCGGGCTTCTGGTCCGGCTTGATCTCGTCGTTGATCACGTCGAGGCTGGTGGTGCCGACCTGGGCGCCGAGCTTGACCTTCTTGAGGTCGGCGAGGCTCTTGGCCCCGGCGGCCTTCGAGGTCTTGAGGGCGATCACGGCCTGCCGGACGTCGTAGTAGCCGGAGGAGAAGTCCACGGCCTTGCGGCGGCCGTCGCTGATGGAGATCTGGTTGATGTCGAAGTCGAAGTTCTTGGAGCCGGGCGCGAAGGAGCTGTTGAAGGGCACGGTCTGCCAGCTGACCTCGCTCTTGTCGAAGCCCAGCTTGGCGGCCACGGCATAGGCGACGGCCGCCTCGAAGCCCTTGCCGCTGGCGGGGGCGTCGTCCTGGAACCAGGGGGCGTAGGCGGGCTTGTCCGTGCCGATCACCAGCTTGCCCGGGGTGCGGGTCGCCAACTCGCCCTTGGTGCAGGCCGCCGCGCCGCTCGTGGCGGCGGACGCGGTGCCGCCGGGGGCCGCGGAGGTGTCGGGTTGCGGAGCGCAGCCGGCCGCAGCGGCGAGGGTGACCGCGGCGAGGCAGACGGCGTGACGGAGGACTGGGGTGGCGAGTCGCATCTGCGGAGCGTCGCAAGATCGGTGCCGTCTGTCCAGGTCAATCGGCTGCCCGCTCACATGGTGGGACGATCATTGCGGTGGCGTGAACTCCGCTACGGCGGAGGGCCGTCAGGCAGCGGACAGCGGGCAGCGGCGGGCTGTCCGGTGGTGCCGGGGCCGGGCACCCGTGCGGGTGGCCGGCCCCGGCGTTTCGTGCGGTGGTCAGCGGCCGAGGAGCTTCAGCATGCGCTTGCCCTCGCGGGACTCGCCGAGCGTGGTCCACAGCTTGGCCGAGCTGGTGGAGGTGTAGACGCCGGGGGCGCCCTGCTCCGCGCAGCCCTCGCCGTAGGAGACGATGCCGATCTGGTAGGTGCGGCCGGCCACGGTGCGGAACAGCGGGCCGCCGCTGTCGCCCTGGCAGGAGTCCTTGCCCTCGACCCCGGCGCAGATGTTGACGGCCTTGTCGTACTCCTTGTTGGTGGCCTTGCACTCGGCGTGCGAGAGCAGCGGCACCAGGACCCCGCGCAGCCGGTCGGGGTAGTGGGTCATCTCGGTGTCGGTGTTGCCCCAGCCGATGACCTTGGCCTTGGCGCCGGGGCGGAGCAGGGCGTCGGTGCCCTGGGTGGGCAGCTTGACGGTGTTGACGCCGGTGACCGGCTTGGCCAGCTCTATGAGGGCAAGGTCGTAGGCCTCGTCCTTGGCGTAGCGCGGGTGGACGACGATGCTGCGGACGTTGCGCAGCTGGCCCTGGCCCTTGCGGGACAGGACGGTGCGGCCGACGGTGATCTCCAGGTCCTTGGCCTTGGCGCCGGTGACGCAGTGCGCGGCGGTGAGCACCACGTTGGCGTCGATCAGGCTGCCGCCGCAGAACTGGCGCTGGACGGGGCTGGCCGAGCCCTTGGACAGCAGCGCGGCCATCCAGGGGTAGGCGCCGTCGGACTGCTCCTTGCCGCCGATGATGCTCTCCGGCTGGCCGGGGGGCACGGGCGCGGCGGTGGCCGACGCGGCGGCGGTGCCCAGGAGCGCGAGGGCCGCACCGGCGGCGAGGGCGGCCGAGGCCGCGCGACGGGCGGACGGGAAGGTGGTCATTGGGGGGTGGTCTCCACTCTCGTTGTACGGAACGCCGAAGGTCCGGACCACGGGGGCCGTTTCGGATCTTCGGCAGGTACCTCAAGACGAGACCGGAACCGACGGCCGGAGGTTCACTGGGTTCCCGGCATATTTTCAGCCGAATCGGGGGCCGGATCCCCGCCGGACGGGAGAACGGTCGCAAAAGGAGAGGGGGATGGGCGCCCTGCATCGCCCACCCCCCTCGGTCTCACGGTGTGATCAGCAGCGCGGGCAGGCGTCGCGGATCACCTTCCAGTTGAAGGTCGTGCTGCCGGCGGCGCCCGTCCGGTCGGTCGCCGTGACGGTGACCGCACGGGTGCCGGAGCCGCGCAGGGTGCCGGAGATGACGCCCGTGCCCGAGTTGATCGTCGCGCCGGTGGGCAGGTTGACCGCCGACCAGGTGTACGGCGCGGTGCCGCCGCTCGCCGACATCCCGAAGCTCACGGAGTCGTACTGGTAGTCGGTGCGGTCGCCCGGGTTGGCGACGCTGACGCCGCCGCTGGCGGTGCCCCCGGTGTAGAGCAGCAGATTGGGCGAGCCGGCCCCGGGGTTGAGCACCCGGTTCGGGGTGGCCGCGGCGACCAGGGCCGCCTGGACCTGGGCCGGGGTGTCGGCCGGGTGGGTGGAGAGGTAGAGGGCGGCCGCGCCGGCCACGTGCGGGGTGGCCATCGAGGTGCCCTGGAGCGAGTTGGTGGCGGTGTCACTCGTGTTCCAGGACGAGGTGATCGCCACGCCCGGGGCGAAGATGTCGGTGCAGGTGCCCCAGTTGGAGAAGGAGGCCCGGTTGTCGCCGCTGTCGGTGGCGTTGACCGTGATGGCCTCGCCGACGTGCGCCGGGGAGTAGTTGCAGGCGTCGGCGCCGGAGTTGCCGGAGGCGATGGCGAAGGTGACGCCGGTGGCGATGGTGTTGCGCACGGCGGCGTCCGCGGTGGCGTCGATGCCCTGGTAGCCGAGGCTCAGGTTGACCACCGCGGGCTTGACGGCGTTGGCCGCGACCCAGTTCAGGCCGTCGACCAGGCCGGCGGTGGTGCCGGAGCCCGCGCAGTTGAGGACCTTGACCGCGGTCAGCCGCACGTCCTTGGCCACTCCGTACTGGCTGCCGCCGACGGTGCCCGCCACGTGCGTGCCGTGGCCGTTGCAGTCGGTGTTGTCGGCGTCGACGGAGTTGTGGCCCCAGACGGCCCGGCCGCCGAAGGTCGTGTGGGTGGTGCGGATGCCGGTGTCGACGATGTACACGTTGACGTTCGGCGCGGTCCCCGCGTACGAGTAGCTGCCGTCCAGCGGCCGGTCCCGCTGGTCGATGCGGTCCAGGCCCCAGGACGGCGGGTTCGGCTGGGTGCCCAGTGCGTGCACCTCCGCGTCCTGCTGGACGTAGGAGACCCGCGGGTCGGCCGCCAGCCGGGCGGCCTCGGCGGCGCTCATCCGCACGGCGAAGCCGTGCAGGGCCGCCTGCCAGACGTGGCGGACGCGGCCGCCGTAGCGGGTGGTGAGGTCGGCCGCCGTCTGCGGGACGGCCGTCGGCGCGACCAGCCCGTCCTTGAGGACGACCAGGTAGCTGCCGGGGACGGCGCGGGCACCGGCGACGGTGCGGACCGTGCCGGTGCCCGCGGGGCTCGGCGCGGGCGTGGCGGCCTGGCCGGTACCGGTGGCCGCGGTGAGCGCGGCCACGGTGGCGGTCAGGCTGACGAGCGGGGCGAACAGGCGCCGGTGACGGCGGCGTTGCGTACCCAAGGGAGACCTCCGACTCGACAGGACATGGCGCGGCGCACCTGGTCGGCGCATGCCGCGTGTGCATCCCCCGCAGCGCGGGTTGATGGACGACATGTGTGCGAAGTGCGGTGGAACGGTGCAGCTCGGGCAGCATAGGAAGAGCCGCCGAGCAGGCACCAGGTGCGCAGCCCTCCCCTGAACAGGGGGGTTGCCCGGCTCGGGTGGAGCTGCGGGTCAGGCGTGGCCCGCCAGCCATTCCTCCACGGCGGCGAGGTCGGCGGGGTCCAGCTCGATGCCGAAGTGCTCCGTGAGGACGGGCCCGACCTCCGCCGGGGCGATCCGCCGCTCGGTGGCGGTACCGTCCGGGAGCCGGGTGGTCCAGGTGGCGCCGTCGAGCTGGTACAGGGCGTCGAGGGTGAACTTCTGTACGAAGGGACGGGCCACGAAGGGCGAGCGCGGATGGGTGCTCACGTAGTGGTTGCCCACCGCGAGGTCCACGGGCAGGACGGGGCTGAGGGTGAACCGGTTCCGGTCCTCCCAGCCCTCCTCGCCGCGCTGGCGCAGCGTCCAGAGGTCGATGCCGTACGGGCCGTCCTCGCGCTCCAGGACGAACCCCCAGCCATCCAGGTCGACTTCGGCGCCCTCGGCGACCTCGATCGGGGCGAGCGGGCCGCTGCCGAAGCCGATGTCGCAGAGCCAGGTCCGGCCGTCCTCGGGGTCCTTGACGGTGAGCAGGGCGTGGGTGGAGGGGATGGTGCGGACCTGGTGCAGCAGCACCCGGCCGAGCACGCCGACGATCTCGAAGCCCAGCCGCTCGAGCGCGGCGGCCAGCAGGGTGACGTGCTCGAAGCAGTAGCCGCCGCGCCGCCGGTCGACCAGCTTGCCCTGGACGGAGGCCAGGTCGATCTGCAGGCCCCGGCCGAGGATGATCTCGAAGTTCTCGAACGGGATGGTCAGCAGGTGTGCCCGGTAGACGTCGAAGAGGGTGGCCCGGGTCACGGGGTGCTCCCCCGGCAGTCCGATGCGGGCCAGGTAGGCGTCGAGGTCCAGCTGGTCCGCGTGCCAGACGGTGGGGGTGGCGGGTGGGGTCATGACGGAGGTCCTTTGCGGGTGTGTCCGGTGCCGGTCGGGGCCGCCCGGGGCGCGGTGGCGCTCAGACGGCGAGGAAGTCCAGGACGAGCTTGGTGAACTGCTCGGCCTGCTCGAAGAGGACCACATGGCCCGTGTCGAACTCGACGTACTCGCTGCCCGCGAGGCCGGCGTGCAGCTCGCGGTGGTTCTCCACGGGGATGGTGGCGTCCTGGGTGCAGCCGATGACCAGGGCGGGAGCCTGCACGAGCGGCAGCAGCGGGCGGATGTCCAGGCTCAGGTTCAGGTCGAGCTGGCGCAGGACTCCGGGGGTCGGCCGCATGAAGCCCGAGCTCGTCTCGACCCCTTCCCGTCCGATGCTCTGGATGTGGCCCCGGCTGAAGGCGGTGAGGGTGGCGAAGCGGCCGAAGGCGACGGGGTCGGCGGCCAGCCGCTGCCAGAGCGTCATCTGCGTGTGCAGGTAGGCGTCGCCCGGGTGGGTCCAGCCGGCCACGGCGACGAGGCGGTGCACCAGGTCGGGGCGGAGCGCGGCGGCGGCCGTGGCGACCGGGGCGCCGAGGGAGAAGCCGACCACGTCGGCGGGGCCGACCGCGGCGTGCTCGAGCACCGCGTGGACCTGGCCGGCCAGCAGCTCCGCGGTGAGCGGGCCGCCGTCGTCCTGGGCCTGCTCGCTGCCGGACAGCTCCGGGAGGATCACGGTGTGGTCCGCGGCGAAGGCCTCGACCATGCCGTCCCACAGGCTGGAGCCGGGGCCGGTGCCGTGGACCAGGATCACCGCGGGGCCGTGGCCGACGAGGCGGTAGGGGATGCGGGCGGCGCCGGCGGGGGCGACTGCGGTGATGGCGTCGAAGGACATGGCGAACTCCTCTTGCGTGGCGGGTCTTTGCCGATCGCACGGCCTCGTCCCGTGGCGTGCGGGACCGGGCCGGCGGGGCGGCTCTGCGCCGCCCTCCCGACATCGAAAACACTACACCGTTCAGTGCAGTTACTGAACTGAACGGTGTAGTCGATATCCGGAGCGGTCTATTCCGAGGAGTCCGGGGGGGGGCCACTACGCCGGCCGGGTCGTCTCGCGGCCCGTTCGGCCCAGCGTGGCGGGGTGACGATCATCGGTTGATCCAAGATCGTTTGATACTGCGAACCGGCGACGAGCGCAGGAGGGCGGCGTGACGGTGTCACGGGCACGACGAGGGCTGAAGTGGAGCACGCTGGGCTGTGTGACGGGGGCCCTGCTGGTGACCGGAGCGGCGGCGGATCCCGCGCCGGCGGCGGGCACGGCCGGCCGCCCGGCCCGCACGGCACCGGCCGGCTCCCCCGCCGCGGACACGGTCGCGGGCACCGGCACCGTCGCCGTCCAGGTGGGCCGGATGCTGGACGGCTCCGGCCCCGGGTGCCGGCCCGGATCGCTGCTTACCAAGGAGTGCGGGGGCTGGCAACTGGAGACCGTGCGCGCCACCCCCGGCGGGGCCCTCGACGTGGCGCCGGAGCACCTGGCCGCCCTCGCCCCCGGGGCCACCGCCGGTCCGCTGACCCGGCCCGGCGGCCCGCTGCGGCTCTCGGTCGCCGCGCCGGCGCGGCTGACCGACGTCACCGTCCACGACACCCACGGGCGACGGATCGCGGGCACCCTCGGCGCCGGCGGCGGAGTCTGGCGGAGCACCGACCCGCTGCGCGCCGACGAGTCGTACGCCGTGCAGGTCCGGGCACAGGGCCCGGCGGCAGCGGCCGGAACCGCCTTCGTCTTCCGGACCGCCCCGGCCCGCGAGCGGACCGAGGAACGCCTCACCGCCGACCTCGGCCCGCGCTCGGGGACCTACGGCGCCGGGCAGATCGTCACGGCCGAGCTCAGCGCGCCGGTACCGCGGCGGGACCGGCGGGCCCGCGCCCTGGTCGAGCAGGCCCTGGAGGTGGTCTCCGAGCCGCGGGTCAGCGGCTCCTGGTACTGGGTCGACGACCAGACCCTGCACTACCGGCCGCGCGGCTACTGGCCGGCGCACACCGTGATCGAGGTCCGCAGCGGCCTGGACGGGGTGGCCCTGGGCGGCGGCCGGTACGGCGGGCCGTCGGCGCCGGTGCACCTGGTCGTCGGCGACCGGATCGAGGCGGTCACCGACTCCGCCCGGCACCGGATGACCGTCCGGCGCAACGGCCTGCTGCTGCGGGAGCTGCCGGTGACCACCGGCAAGGCGGGCTTCCGCACCCGCAGCGGCATCAAGGTGGTGCTGAAGAAGGAGGCCAAGGTGCGGATGCGCGGGGACAGCGTCGGCATCAAGCGCGGCACCAGGGAGTTCTACGACATGCCGGTCTACTGGGCCACCCGCGTCACCTGGAGCGGGGAGTACGTGCACGCGGCGCCCTGGTCGGTGGAGGCGCAGGGCGAGGAGAACGTCAGCCACGGCTGCACGGGCATGAGCACCGAGGACGCCCAGTGGTTCTTCGAGACGGTGCACGAGGGCGACCTGGTGAGCGTGGTCAACAGCGGCGGCCAGGCGATGACCCCCTTCGACAACGGCTTCGGCGACTGGAACCTCGGCTGGCCCGCCTGGCTGGCGGGCAGCGCGCTGCCCGGCGCCCCGGACGACGGTCCGGCGCCGGGCGTCGAGGCCCCCGCCCCCTCCGCACCCGACGCCCCCGAGGACGCCGCCGACGAACTCCCCCAGCCCCCCACCGCCCTGCACCCACTGATCTGAACCGCAGCCCGGCGCCCGGCCACTGACCCGGCGTCACCTGGCCGGGCCTGGCTCGGTAGGTTCGTTGTATGACTCAACTGAACGGGTGGGAACTCCCGGCGCCCGCGACCCGGGCGGCGGACAGCGACCGCGAGGCGGTGGCCGAGCGGCTGCGGCTGGCCGCCGGGGAAGGCCGGCTCGAGACGGCCGAGTTGACGGAGCGGCTGGAGCTGGCCTACGCGGCCAGGACCTACGCGGAGCTGGCGGAGCTGGTCGTCGACCTGCCGGCCGACGGCACGGCGCCGGGGACCGGGACGCTGCTGTTGAAGACGCACATGACGCCCCTGCGGCAGACCGGGCGGTGGACGGTGCCGCAGCGGATCGCGGCCGAGTGCGGGATGCTCAACATCCTGATCGACTTCACCGAAGCCACCTGCCTGCACCGCGAGGTCACCCTGGAGGCGACCTGCGGGATGGGCACCGTCCAGGTCGTGGTCCCCAAGGGCTGGGACGTCCTGATCGACCCGGCGAGCACGAACACGGCGCGCATCGCCGTCAAACCGGGCGGGCCGGTGGACCCGACCGACCCGGTGCTGCGGATCGTCGGGCACCCGCGGACCGGACAGATCCGGGTCAAGCGCGCCCGACGGTAGCGACGCTCCGGCGCCCGCCCGGGTCGGCGGCAGGAGCCAGGTCCACGCCGGCCGGCCCGGGCGGGCGCCGATGTCAGTACGGGCCGTCGCCCGCCTCCCGCAGGGGGTTGGGGAGCGGGAGGTAGCGGGAGTCCGCGCCGTCGGCGTCGGTCCAGCGCAGCAGCAGATTGGCCTTGCCGGGCAGGGTGGCGCCCCGGAGCAGCCCGGCGATCTCGGGCAGCGGACGGCGCGCGTCGTACCGCTCGAACTCCCGGCGCACCGCCGCCCACAGCGCGGGGGCGGCGCCCGGGAAGCGGTCGGCGAGGGCGCCGGCGATCTCCGCGAGGTGGTTGACGACCAGGCAGTAGACCAGCCGCTGCCAGCCGGCCTGACGGCCGGTCTCCGCGAGGAGCTTCACCCCCTCCGGGTCCCGGAAGACGGCCTGCACCGGCAGGCCGTCGGGCGCCACCGCGACCAGGGTGTTCTGCAGGTGGCACTCGAGGACCAGGCCGTGCCGGTCGAACACCTCCAGCACCGGCGGCACCACGCACCGCAGGTACGCCTCCCACCAGGCGGCCGGGTCGCTGAGGCCGTCGAGGGGGTTGCCCTCGAAGCCCTCCGCGATCGCCGCCGGCAGCAGCGCGGTCGTGCCGGGCAGCAGGTGGCGGTCCAGGCCCTCCCGCACCAGCACCGCGCACGGCTCGAACAGCCCCTCGACGGTGCGGTACCCGAGGTCGCTCATCCAGGCCGCCGGGCCCTCCAGCGCCTCGAAGGCCACGGCAACCGCCCGGTCGGTGCGGCGCACCGTGAGCAGGTCGTGCCGCCACAGCCGGCGGATGTCGTTGGTGATCCGCACGTCGAGGCTGAACTTCAGGAACAGGTCCTCGCCGGGCAGGCTCCGGCCGCGCGGGACGTGGACCGTGCGCACCGAGGCGGTGGGCCACACCGGCCAGGAGGTCTCGCCGAGCCGGATCAGCCGCCCCTGCGCGAAGGCGTCGTGCAGCTCGGGGAGGTGCCCGGCCAGGGCCAGCTGCCAGGGGTGCGCGGGCAGCAGGCGGTAGCCGGCCGGGACCGGGCCCAGGGCGTCCAGCGCGGTGGTGTCGCCTTCCTCGGCGAGGACGTCCTCGCGCACCCCGAGCAGGACGAGCGGGAAGCTGGCGTGGGCCTCGGGGGCGTACCGCAGCCAGGTACCGGCGGGGGCACCGCCGCGGGCCTTGGGGGCGGGGTGGAAGGGGTGGCCGGTGACGAGGGCCTGCTCGGAGCGGAGCCAGGGGTCGGCGGGCGGGGTGGCGGTGGCCCGGGCGGCCAGGATGGCGGCCACCGCGGCGTGGCTCTCGGCCATCTCCCCGGCCAGGGAGTCGTTGGGGCGCCCGGTGGACAGGCTCATCTCCTCGGTGACGAGGGCGACGAGCGCGGCGTGGCTCAGCGGCTGCCAGGAGCTCTGCGCCCACACCTCGGGGGCGCCGGGTCGGTGACCCGCGCTCACCCTCAGCAGCTTGCCGCAGGCGGGTAGCCGGTAGGTCCGGTGCCCGTCCCGGGGCACGGACCCGAGGGCGGACCGGGGCCCGCCGGGCAGCGCCCCGGCCGGTTCGGCCAGCTCGCGGACCAGGCAGTTCAGCAACGGAGCCACGGCGAGGGCGTCGGCGGTGGGCTCGGCGGTCATGGGAAAGGCGTTCATCAGGATCCAGTATCCGCAGAGATCAGCTTCCGCTGAGATCAGTATGTATAACGTGCAGTCCTACGTGTCACGGGAGGCTTTTCTTGTTCCAGACGGGCGCCGAACGGGCCCTTGCCGACGAACTCCGCTCCGTACGGCCGGACCGGCTGTCCGCCTACGAGGCCGCCCTTCCCGGGGCGCGGGCGGCGGTCCTGGCCCGGCTGTGGCGGGGGCTGGTGTACGACCCCCTGCCCTGGACCGGCCGACGCGCGGCGACGGCCGACGGAGGCACGGCCGTGCACCTGGCCGACGGCCGCCGGATCTCCGGTCCGGCCGCCGACCCCTGGGCGACCGGGGACCTGACCGGGCCGCTGGAGCTGGCCGGCCGGGCGTACGGGCATCCCGCCGAGCTGCTGCTCGCCCTCGGAGTGCCGCGCGGCGCGCAGTTCGCCGAGGAACTGGCGGGGAGCGTGGCCTGCCTGGCGCTGGCCCGCACCGCACCCCTCCCCCACGGCGCGCCCCGTACGTCCTGGGAGTGGGAGCAGCGGGTGGTCGACGGGCATCCCTACCACCCCGGCTGCCGCTCCCGGCCCGGATTCGACGCCGCGGAGCAGCTGGCGTACGCCCCCGAGCAGGGGCAGAGCGTCCGGCTGCCGCTGGTGGCGGTCACGGACCCCCAGCTCAGCGGGGCCTGGCCCAAGGAGCTGCGGGAGGACGGCACCGTGCTGGTGCCGGTGCACCCCTGGCAGGCCGCGCACGTGCTGGACCGCCCGACGCGAGGTCCGGAGCTCACCGCCCACCCCCTGATGGCACTGCGCACCCTGGCCGCCGATCCGGCCGGCCCGCTCGGCGACCTGCACGTCAAGACGGCGCTCAGTGCCCGGCTGACCTCCTCCGTGCGGGACATCTCGGCCTATTCGGTGGCCAATGCCGGCGTGCTCTCGGAGTTCGTCTCCGAGCTGGTGCAGAAGCTGCCCGCGCGCTGGGCGGGCCGGCTGCACATCACCCGCACCGTGGCGGCGGTCGGGGCCCCGGCCCCTGATCTGGCCGCCGTGCTGCGCGAGTCCCCCGACCGGTACGCCGACGCCTCGGCCGGGGAGTCGGTGGTCCCGGTGGCCGCGCTGGGGGCGCTGGTCCCCGCGGCCGGCCGGACGGCATGGCTGGTCTCGTACGCGGAGCTGGTCCTGGGGGTGGGCCTGGGTCTGCTGGGGCTGGGAGTGGCCCTGGAGGCGCACGGGCAGAACCTCCTGCTGGTGGTGGACTCCGCGGGACGTCCGCTGCGTCTGGTCTACCGCGATCTGGCGGACATCCGCATCAGTCCGGCCCGCCTCGCCCGGCACGGGATCGCCGTACCGGAGCTCACCGCACGGCAGCAGACCGACGAGCCGGAGGCGCTGCGGCGCAAGCTCTTCGGCTCGCTGGTCACCGGCGCACTCGGTCCGCTGGCCGGGGACGCGCGGACCCTGGGCGAGGTCCTGACCGCCGCCACGCGGGAGTTGCCCCCCGGCGAGGACCTGCGGGCCCTGCTGACCGAGCCGTTGCCGGCCAAGGCGCTGACGCTGATGCGCCTGAGCCCGCCCGGCACCGGCGACCGGTGGGCCCGGCTCCCCAACCCGCTCACCTCCCCCTGAGGATCCCGAACGCCCACCGGACACACGGGAGTTCGGTTTTGCCCACGGGCGGCCGGATTCTTGTGATGTGATCGCGGGGTCGCGGCGGGAACCGTCGGGCGTGCCCCGCTCGTCGCTCACGTCGCAGCCGCACCCGCACGCGCCGCCGAAGCCGTCACCGAGGAGTCCGTCATGGCCAGCCACCGCACCCCCGTCCGCCTGCGCCGGGGCGCCCGGTACGGAGCCGCCCTGGGCCTGGCCGGCGCGCTGGGCGCCGGCGTCCTCCTCTCCGGCGGCCCGGTGACGCCCCGGGCCGTCGCGGCCGCCCCGGCCGCCGCCTCCCTCTCGCTGCCCCGGGGCAACGCCTCCTTCGACTACCAGCTGGGCGGCGCCTACAAGCCCAGCGCCGCGGTCAAGGTGCTCTCCCGGGACCGCTCGGACCGACCGGTCGCGGGCGCCTACACCATCTGCTACGTCAACGGCTTCCAGGCGCAGCCCGAGCAGCTGAAGTGGTGGCAGCGCAAGCACCCGGACCTGCTGCTGCGGGACGCGCGCGGGCGCCTGGTGATCGACAAGGACTGGAACGAAGCCCTCCTGGACACCTCGACCGCGGCCAAGCGCACCCGGCTCGCCTCGGTCGTGGGCGCCTGGATCGACGGGTGCAGCCGGCACGGCTTCAAGGCCATCGAGCCGGACAACCTCGACTCCTACGCTCGCTCCAAGGGCCTGCTGACCAGGGCGGACAACGTCGCCCTCGCCACCCTGCTCGCCCGCCGGGCGCACGCCCGGGGCCTGGCCATCGGCCAGAAGAACAGCGTCGAGCTGATCCCGAAGGCGAAGCGGATCGGCTTCGACTTCGCAGTGGCCGAGGAGTGCGGCCGCTACGACGAGTGCGGGGAGTACGTCGCCGCCTACGGCAGCCGGGTGTTCGTCATCGAGTACCGCGCCCGCGACTTCGCCAAGGCCTGCGCCGCCTGGGGGAAGCGGCTCTCGATCGTCCAGCGCAACCTGGACCTCCGGCCCCGGGGCGCCTCGGGCTACCTCCGCAAGGCCTGCTGACCCGCCCACCGGCCCCGCGCGGGCCCCGCCCGGCCCGCGGGCGGCTGACCGGCGGGGATTGCCCACGGGCGGCCCCGGGAAGGGGCCTACGCAGCGCCTCCAGCGGGTGGCTCGGCTAGGGTTTTCGGTAGGGAAGGCACCCCCCGGGGTTAGGTCGATGCATTGGACACTTACCAGTCGACGAGTGAGGTTCCCGATCAGCCCCTGTCGGCGGTCGGTTATGCGGGGGTGCTGCGCGAGCTGCTGCCGATGGCCCTGTGGCGGGAGGACGCCGACGGGCGGATCGTGGAGTGGTCGCTGGCCGCCCAGGACCTGCTCGGACACCGGCCCGAGGACCTGATCGGCCGGCTCGCCTCGGACGTGCTCGTACCGCCCGGGAACTGGCAGCTCGCCGACGACCTGACCGAGAGGGTGCACGCCGGCGAGACGGTGGTCGGCACCCTGTCCGTGCGGCACCTCGACGGGCACCCGGTGACCATGGAGATGTGGATCGTCCCGGCCGTGGACCCGCGCGGCCGGCCGGGCGCCATGCTGATCGCGGTGGAGACCTCCGAAGTGCTCCGCATGCGGGACTCCCTGGCCGCCCTGGAGAGCCTTTTCACCCAGTCCCCCATCGGGCTCGGCACCCTCGGCCCGGACCTGCGCTTCCTGCGGGTGAACGACGCCCTGGCCCGGATGAACGGCGTCAGCGCCGAGGAGCACCTCGGCCGCCGGCTCACCGAGGTGGTGCCGGGGGTGAACGCCACCGCGCTGGAGGAGATGATGCAGCGCGCGATGGACCGCGGCGAGGCGGTGGTGGACGCCCGGCGGACCGGCCGCACCCCGGCGGATCCCGAGCACGACCGGACCTGGTCCTGCTCCTATGCCCCGCTGCTGGACGGCGCCGGGCGGCGGCTGGGCCTGATCGCCTCGCTGATCGACATCACCGAGGGCCAGCGGGCCCTGGTCGAGGCGGAGCGGGCCCGCCGCCGCTTCGCGGTGCTCGCGGAGGCCGGTGCCAGCATCGGCACCACCTTGGACCTCGGGCAGACCGCCGAGGAGATCGTGCAGGTGCTGGTGCCGCAGCTGGCGGACTCCGCCGACGTACAGCTGCTCACCGGTGTGCTCGACCCGGACGAGGCGGGGGTCTCCACCCGGGGCCTGCTGCGCCGGCTGGCCGCCGCCTTCCCCGACCCGACGGCCCCGACCTCGAAGCTGGCGGTGGGCCAGACCTTCCAGATCCCGATCGGCTCGGTCTACGAGCGGGTGCTCGCCGAGGGCCGCCCGATGAACCTCTTCCGGCCGGACGTACCGGCCCTCATCAAGGACCCGCGCGCCGAGTCCCTGCGCCAGTACCTCACCCACGCCATCGGATCGGCGCGGATGATCCCGCTGGTCGCCCGCGGCAAGGTACTGGGTGCGGTGACCGTCACCCGGGTGCGCGACCGGGAGCCCTTCGACGAGCAGGACTGCGTGCTCATCGACGAGCTGGTCGGCCGGGCCGCCCTCAACATCGACAACGCGCGGATGTACATGAGCCAGCGGGAGGCCGCCCGCACCCTCCAGCGCAGCCTCACCAACAACGCCCTGCCGCAGGTCACCGACCTGGAGCTGACCGGGCGCTACCTCCCCGCCAGCGACCACGACGTGGGCGGTGACTGGTTCGACGTGATCGGCCTGGACGGCGGCCGGACCGGTCTGGTCATCGGTGACGTGATGGGACACGGCATCCATGCGGCTGCCGTCATGGGTCAGTTGCGCACCGCGGTGCGCACGCTCGCCCGTCATGACGTTCCCCCCGATCGGATGATGCGCTCTCTGGATGCGGTCGTGGCCGACCTCGGCGAGGACGAGATGGCCACCTGCGTCTACGCGGTGTACGACCCCGCGAAGGGCGGCTGCGAGCTGGCGCGCGCCGGCCACCCGCCGCCCGCGGTGGCCCGGCCCGACGGCACGGTGACCTTCCTGTACGGCCCGCCCGGCACGCCCCTGGGGACGGGCGGGCGGGACTTCCGCACGGAGTGGATCGCCCTGCCGCCCGGCAGCGTCCTCGCCCTCTACACCGACGGCCTGATCGAGACCCGTGACCGGGACCTGGACCAGGGCATGGCCCGCCTCGCGGAAGCCCTGCGGGACCTGGACCGGCCGCTCGAGGCGGTCTGCGAGGGCATGCTGGGCCGCCTCCTGCCCAACGCCGCCCAGGACGACGTCGCCTTCCTGCTGGCCCGCCCCCCGACCGGACCCTCGTAGGACCTCAGCCCGCGGCCGCCACCACCGGGGCCCCGACCAGCCGGGCCCATGCGTCGAGCGCGGCCGCCGACCGGGCCGGGTCCTCGCCGCTGCCAGCCCAGGCCAGGTAGCCGTCGGGGCGTATGAGGTACAGCCCCCGCCCGTAGGCCTCGTACGCCCCGATCCGGGCCGTCCGCAGGCCCGGGAGCGCGGGCAGGCGCTCCGGGAGCGGGGTGTCGACCGCGAGCAGGGTGAAGTGGGGTCCGGCGAAGAGGTCGAAGAGCCGTATCCCCTCCCGCCGGCCGTCGGGGGCCCGGTCGCCCGCGGCCAGCGCGTCCTCCGGCAGGCCGGTGCGGGTCTCCCGGCTGAGGGAGGACTCCCGCAGGTGCAGGCCGAGTTGGCGGGTCTCGGCACCCCGCCGGGCCTGGCCCCGGTGGATGCGGGTGGACAGCCCCAGCATGGCGGCGGCATTGGGCAGGCGTTCCTCCTCGTACGAGTCCAGCAGCGTCTCGGGGGCTCCGTCGCGCAGGACGGCCGCCAGCTTCCAGCCGAGGTTGTAGGCGTCCTGCACGCTGGTGTTGAGGCCCTGGCCCCCGGCCGGGGAGTGGATATGGGCGGCGTCCCCCGCGAGGAAGACCCGACCCTGCCGGAAGCGGTCGGCCAGCGCGGCGTTGACCGTGAAGTCCGAGGCCCAGCGCACCTCGACGACCTGCTCGGCGGATATCGGGGTGAGGGAGGAGAGCACTTCCCGCACGTCCTGCGCCGTGACCGTCTCGCGCTTGCGGTCCGTCTGCGCGACGAACTGGAACTCGTCCGTCTGCGGCAGCGGGCAGAGGGTGGCGAAGCCACCGCTGCCCGCCTCTGCCCCGCGGAAGATGTGCCAGTTGTCGCGGTCCAGGGCGGGTATCACCACATCGGCCACGAGCAGCGGGGCGCTGTCGACCTGCTCCCCCGTCATCCCGATGCCGGTCAGCCGGCGCACCGTGGAGCGACCGCCGTCGGCGGCGACGGCGTACCGCGCCCGCAGGGTGACGGGGGCGCCGCCCGCCACCGGGGTGAGCACGGCCTCGACGCCTTCGTCGTCCTGGCTCAGCGCGGTCAGCTCGATGCCGAAGCGCACCTCCCCGCCGAGCTCGACCAGCCGGCGGTGGAGCACGTCCTGGGTCCGCCGCTGGGGCATCACCCACGGGCCGGTGTACGGCGCGCCCTCGGTCGGGACGGCCTCCTCGAACATCCGGTGCTCGCCGACGCGGGCGCCGTCCTTCCACAGCATTCCCACGGGTGCGGGACCGCCCAGCCGGAGCACCTCCTCGACCACCCCGAGGTCGTGGAAGACCTCCAGGGTGCGCGGCTGGATGCCCTTGCCCCGGGACCCCGGGAACAGCCCCGGCGACCGCTCGACCACCACCGCGCGCACCCCGCGCCGCGCGAGGTCGCAGGCCAGTACGAGGCCGGTGGGGCCGGCGCCCACGATCAGGACCTCCTCGCCCGGCTCCGGCCGACGACCGGCTTCTTCCGTCCACTGCTGGGTCATGGCTCTCCCCCGTTCACCGTGCGACCGCGCCCTGCGGCCACCGCCGACCGATCTCCTTAACGCCGTTAAGGAAGGTCATGCCGAAAGAGTGCCCTTAACGCTGTTAAGCTGTCAACCCCCGCACGGATGAAGCCCCGGAAAGGCGGCCATGCCCCCCGAGCCGCAGCGCACCCCGCCCCGCGTGCCGCCCCTGAGCCGCGCCACCGTCGCCGAGACGGCCCTGCGCCTGCTCAACGAAACGGGCCTGGAGAAGCTGACCCTGCGCGCGATCGCGCAGGAGCTGGACGTCAAGGCCCCCGCCTTGTACTGGCACTTCAAGAACAAGCAGGAACTCATCGACGAGATGGCCACCGAGATGTTCCGGCGGTTCAACTCCGCACCGGACGCCGACGGCCCCCCTCCGCCGTGGCGGGAGCGCCTGTTCGCCGTCAACCGCACCCTGCGCACCTCGCTGCTCGGCTACCGCGACGGCGCCCGCGTCTTCAGCGGCTCCCGTTTCACCGGCACCGAGCACGCCGCGCAGTCCGAAGCGCAGCTGAGCGCCCTGATCGCGGCGGGGTTCGACCTCCCGCAGGCGGTCCGCGCGCTGTCGGCCACCTTCTCCTACACCCTCGGCTTCGTCACCGAGGAGCAAGGCGTCCACCCGCTGCCGGGCGAGCGCCGCGAGGGCTACGACGTGGCGGAGCGCGCCGAGCGCATGGCCGCATACCCGCTCACCGCCGCGGCCGGCGCCCTCCTGTTCGAGGACTACGACGCCCACTTCGAAGAAGGCCTCCACCTCCTCCTCGACGGCATCGAGGCCCGCTACGGGGTCCACTGACCGAGGTACGGAGAGACCGGGGTCCACTGACCCACCGCGGTGACGAGAAACCGGGTGCGCTGACCGTCCGGTGCAAAGAGAAGGGGGAGGTCCGATGGACCGAAGGAGACTGATCGGGATCGGCGCGGGCCTGGCGGCGGTGTGCGCGCTGTGGGGCGTGCGTCAAGCGGCGGACGGGTCCGCGAAGGACTGGCACACCGACGCGACCCCGCTGGAGAAGGCCTTCCCCGCCCTCGGCCCGCTGTCCGACGCGAAGTGGGTGAGCAGCCGGGACGACGACGAACGCAGCGGCCTGCCCTCGCCGGAACTCGTCATCTCCGGACTCGCCCGGCTGGCAGCGGGTCGGCTCACCGAGCTGACGACGGCCCACGCCTTCGTCCCCGGCGGGCCGCCCGCCGACTTCACCTCGTGGTTCGAGAAGCCCCTCAAGGGCGAGGGGCCGGACGACCCGCAATGGATCCGGTCGGCGGACCTCGACCGCGACGGCAGCGGCTACCGCACCATGCTCTGGTTCGACCGCCGCAGCGGGACCGTCCGCTTCTGGGCCCTCAACCCGTACGGCTAGCCGAGCTGTAGACCCAGGAACTTCGCCGGTGCCAGCTCGAGGAAGTCCGACATCGCGGTGGCGAGCCGCGCCGCCTCGGACCCACCGGGCTCGCCCGCCAAGCTACGGAACGTCAGCTCCAGAGCCCGATCGCCATCGCGCACCAGAAGGGTGGTGATCTGGGCCTGCTGCCCGACCGGACCGGCGAGCATCGTACGCATCAGGGCCTCGTCACCGAACCTCTGCTCCACCTTGAGCGGCTCGCTCGGATCATCGGCCGGATCCACCACCTGGATGGTGATCTCCTGATCGCCGATGCTCATCGTCCATGCGGCGCACTGGGCGTACACCTGCCGCATGTCGGCCATCCAGGCCGCGGCTGCCCCTGCCGCCCGTTCCGAGACTCCCTCGTCGACGACTATCGAGGAGTCGGCGTTCATGAACGACGTCCTGACCTCTCTCGCGGCCTTGTCGTTGAACGCCCTGTTCAGCAGGGCCGTGAGGGCCGGGGTCGGAGCGGTCATCGGCGGCGGGTCCTCGTCGGACGAGGGCGACGCCAGCTCGGTGAAGTCGTCGAGGCGTGCGTCGGCCAGATCCGCTGCCGCGACAAGAAGCTGCTCAAGGTCTCCAGGCCGTGCGGTCGGCGCCGCTTGCGAACCGTCAAATGTGCTCACGAGTTCCCCTTCAAGCCGTAGTTGGCATGTGGCAGGCGCCACCGTAACCCGCTGCGGCGCCAAGATGATCAAAGATTCTGGCGTCCGGGTCTTGCCCACCCCACCGCCGAAAGTCGTTTGGCGCGCCCCGCACGGCCGCCTACCCTCGGCCCATGATCGAGACGGACGCCCACGCACTGCGCAGTTACCAGGTCGGACCGGTGCGGGCCGAACTCCGCACCCTCGCCGTGGAGGACGACCGGGAGGGCATGCTCGAAGGGACGCCGTACCTGCACCGCCGCATGACCCTGATGCGGATCGCGACCGCGACGGCCAAGACCCGGCACCTCTACGTCCACGGCCTGGACGAGCTCCGGGCGGACACCGAGAGCCGGCTCGACGCGTGGCTGCCGCGGGAGAAGGTGGTGGCCCGGCTGACCTCCCCGTGGAAGCCGGCGGGCATCGCGGAGGACGGCCACACGACGCTCTCGGTCATGTGGTTCCAGGCCGCGTCCCAGGACCCCTTCGCCCAGCTGGCTGCGATCATCCGCCCCCTGGACTGGCCGTCCCTCGCCGCCTTCGTCCCCTTCGACGACTAGAGACACGAGCAGCGCAACACCGTCGAACGGTGCGTCAATCGGAGGAAACGTGGAAGAGCCAGGATTCCGAGTCGTGCTGACGGGGGCAGGAAGCCGGAAGGCGGACGTGATCCGTGCACTCCGAACGGTCACCGGCCTCAGTCTCTGGAACAACAAGCTTCTGCTCGACAGCGCCCCCGCAGCGGTCACAGAACCCGACTGGCTCGAGGCCGCTCAAGACACGGCGAGTGTCCTTGAGGCTGCTGGGGCCCGCACGGCGGTGGTCTGCGACTGGTGCGACCGGACCGTCACGCAGGGGGCGGGCCCGCTTGACCCGGCACCGTGCAGCGGGCCCTGGCCCCCCGAGGCCTGTCGGGCGAGTTGCCCACCGACAACCGACCGGGTACGGCTCCTGCTGACGCAGCCACGACGGCAAGATCTACGAGACACCCCTAGTTGAGCGCAACCGGACCCGTCTCACCGTGCGACTCCACCTCGGCCGGGGCAAGGGGGCCGTTCGGCCTGATCTGCTCAACTCAGCGTGGACGTCAGTGCCTCCTTCTAACGTCAGCGCATGACGACATTCCGATCCGGTTTCACACTCTGGCAGATGGTCAGCAAGGCACGAGAGCTCACGGAACAGCCGAGGGTTCTGGACCGCATCGACGCAGTTCTGCACGTCATGGGTCCTGCCTCCAGCGGGACCGGGTACGGCAAGGGCAGACCGCTGGTGACCGCATTGGAAGACGTTGCCCAAGAAGCGCTCCTGTGCGGAGACTTGGCCCTTGCCCAGCGGTTTCAGCGCTTCGCTGCCTACGCCTGTGGCGAACTGTTCCTCGAAATCCTCGAGAACTACTACGACGAGAGGGCTCGGCATCGCAGCGAGGAAGGCATGCGCAGACTGGTGGCCATGGGCGCCGATCGGGCGGTGGCCGTCTTGGACGCGCTCTCCAAGGACAACCCCGAGGCGACGGTCGCTGATGCGCGGGACCTCTTCCGCGGGATAGCCCTGTCCGTGGACCACTTGGGCCTCGGCATGGGGGAAGGTGGGATTCAACTTCCCACTCGAGAGCGGAGGCGACTCCAGCAGTACGGGCATATGGAGTTGGTCCTACGGAACCTGCCGCGACCGGCCTCGACCGAGGCGGCGCGGATGTGGGGCGACTTCATCGAAGATGCCGACGCCGGGCGGCTCGCCCAGTTGCTGGAACTGAAGGCCCGGCGAGCAGGTCTCGACGCCCTGCGTGCCGCAGTGGAGGACGAGACGAGTTCGGAGAGTGCCCTCCACGCCCGCCTGAAGAATCAGGAGTGGATCTTCGGCGGTGCGTACGTGGCGGAACTCGCACGCAGGCAATACACCGCGGACACGATTCTGGATATCCCGCTTCTGCGTGGTGATGGGTCTCTTCACGTGGTGGAGCTCAAGCGTGCCCACATCAAGGACCTGGTGATCCGCCGCAGCGGCCACCTCATGTTGGGTGCCGCGGCCCACCACGCGGTGTCGCAGGCACAGAACTACCTCCGCACGATGGACGAGAACCGCAAGGCCATCCTCACGGATCATGGAGTCGATGCCCGTAGAGCCTCGGCAACGGTGGTGATCGGGCACCCGCGATTCGTCAGTGCGGGCATTACCCCGCAGGAGATCGCGGAGACTCTCCGCACCTACAACACACACTCGGCACGCATCGAAGTGATCACGTACGAAACGCTGCTGGACTCCGCGGCCCGGATGCTGGCCCTCGCGTCGGCGCAGCAGGACCCTGACCAGACCGAGGAGCCCACGTCGTGACCGCAGACGACCGGCCTGCGGTCGAAAGACGCTGGCCCGCCTGTGCAGTGGTGTGATCACGGGCAAGGACTACCTCGGCTACTTCCTCAACGAGCACGGAGAAGAACTGGTCTTCGCCCAGCGTCGGGGAGAGAAGACCGCCCGGTTCTGGCAGCCCCAGGTCGTCGACCTGGGGCTTTTCGAGGAGCGGGTGGCGGCAATCGGAGCGGTGTGACGAGCCGGGGGAGGTCAGGGCTTCGGGTCGCGGTCGGAGGCGCTGCGGAGGACGCAGAATTCGTTGCCTTCGGGGTCGGCGAGGACGGCCCAGCCGGGGCCGTCGGGTTCGCGGCGGTCGGCGACGAGGGTGGCGCCGAGGGCCAGGAGGCGCTGGACCTCTTCCTCGCGGGAGGTCTCGGGGCGCAGGCACAGGTGCAGCCGGTTCTTGACCGTCTTCGGCTCCGGCACCTGGTTGAAGTACAGCTGCGGGCCCTGCGGCAGCAGCACCGCCGTCTCCGCGTCGCCCGGCGCGCTGTCCGGGTGGAGGGGACTGCCGAGCGCCCGGCTCCAGAACCGGGCCAGCTCGTAGGCGTCCGCGCAGTCGATCGCGACGTTCTGCAGTGTTGAGACCATGCGGGTGATCTTGCCCGCAGCTCCGCCGGGACGCCACATCGCGCCGTCAGGCCGTCAGCGCGGGTTCGGGGGCCGGAGCGGCGGCGCGGAGGGCGGCCTCGACGCGGCGGTTGGTGGTCATGGTCGAGGTGACGGCCGTCATCGCGAGGAGCAGGCCGGCGGCGGTGTAGAGGGGGGTGCGGACATCGTAGGCGGTGGCCAGCCAGCCGCCCAGGAAGGCACCGAACGGCGCGGCGCACATGCCGAGCATGCGGGAGGTGGAGACGACCCGGCCCATCAGTTCGGCGGGGACGACGGCCTGCCGCAGGGAGGGGGCGAGCACCATCGTGGCGCCCATGCCCGCCCCGCAGACGGCCAGTGCGAGCCCCGCGACGTACGCGTTCGGGGCGGCGGCCAGGCCCAGGATGGCCAGTCCTTCGACCGCGGCCGTGCAGGTCAGGGCCGTTCCGGTGCCCAGGCGCCGGCCCAGGAAGGAAGCGATGGCGGCGCCGAGCAGTCCGCCGGTGGCCTCCGCCGTCAGGAGCAGGCCGAAGCCGAAGGAGCCGATGCCGAGACGGTCGTGTGCGAAGAGGGCCAGTACGGTCTCCATCGCGACGAAGGCGATGTTCCCGACCGCCGGACGCAGCGCGAGCCCGAGCAGCAGCCGGTCCCGGAAGACGTACGAGGCACCGGCCCGCGCCTGGCGCAGCAGCGATTCGCGGGCCTGCGGTACGGGCCTCGGCATCGAGGGCAGCGAGCGGACCAGCGCCGCGGAGAGCGCGAAGGACACCGCGTCGGCCAGCAGCGGCACGGCCCGGCCGAGGGCGAGCAGGGCGCTGCCCGCGGGCGGTCCGGCGAAGCCGGAGGCGGCCGTCTGGGCGCCGCGCAGGCGGGAGTTGGCGCGCTCCAGGAGCACGGGCTCGCGGCCGAGCAGGTCCGGCAGGTAGGCCGTGGCGGCGGTGTCGAAGAAGAGTCCCCCGAGGCCGAGCAGGAAGGCGACGACCGCGAGCAGGGGGATGCTCAGCACGTCGAGCGCGGCCGCAGCCGCCGGCACGACGAGCAGCCCCGCCCGCGCCGCGTCGGTGAGCCACATCGTGCGCCGGCGGTCCCACCGGTCCACCAGCGCACCGCCGAGCACTCCGAAGAGCAGCCACGGCAGCGTTCCGGCGGCCGTGACCACGGCGAGCGCCATCGGGTCCCGGGTCAGTGTGAGGGCGATCAGGGGCAGCGCGGCGTGCGTGACGCCGTCGCCGAGCGAGGACACCGTCTGGGCCGTCCACAGCCGCCCGAAGCCGGCCGGCAGCTTCTTCGTGTCCGAGGTCTTGATGTCAGCGGTCTTGATGTCAGTGGTCTTTATGTCCGAGCTCCTTGTGTCCGAGTTCTCTATGTCCGTGCTCCTTGTGTCCGACTTCGTTATGTCCGAGGTCACTTGGCGCCCCCTTCGGCCTGCAGCTTCGACGACGGGTGGAAGAGGGCGAAGACCAGCGAGGTGTCCGGCAGCGCAGGGTCGGACAGCTCGCGGTACTCGTCGGCCAGGGCCTGCAGCCGCGCGCCGAGCTCGGCGAACTGCTCGTCGGTGAGGCGCAGGTGCGCCATCCGCACGTGCCGTTCGGCCTCCGCCGGCGCGGCCTCGAGGTCCGCCACCGCGTGCCGCATCAGCACGTCCGGCCCGCCCTCGCCCGGGTCCGGCAGCGCGATCGACCGGGCGGCCATGGCGTAGTACCGCTCGGTGACGCCGCGGACCTTGCGGGTCCGCACCACCTTGATCAGGCCCGCTCCTTCGAGCAGCCGGACGTGGTAGCTGGAGCTGCCCTTCGCAAGGCCCACCCGCTCGGCGATCTGCGTGATCGTCGCGGGCTCGAAGCGGAGGACCGCCATGATGCGGTGGCGGGTGAGGTTGGAGACGGCGCGCAACTGCTCGTCCGTCGTGACGTGGAACGTCTCTGGAAGATCATCGTTTGTCATGGCCCCAATGGTCAACACTTCTTGACCATTGCGCAAGAGGGCTTCCCACCCGGCTTCCGGAGCCCGCCCGTCCGGATGTCCCCCGGCTCACCGGG
This sequence comes from Streptomyces sp. NPDC089919, assembly GCF_040684615.1. Lineage (NCBI taxonomy): Bacteria > Bacillati > Actinomycetota > Actinomycetes > Kitasatosporales > Streptomycetaceae > Streptomyces > Streptomyces sp. NPDC089919. Next base: position 76,396 of record NZ_JBFBGK010000016.1, on the reverse strand, counting down.
CGGGCTTCCACCTCACGAACTCGGCGTGGCCGCCGGGTCGGTGGTGGGTCGCGGGCCCGGGACGATGCGGCCGTCCTGGTCGACCACCACGGTCCCCCAGTACTCGTCCCACTTGTCGCCGACGTGCTGCGGCACCTTGCCCGCGGGGTAGCGGACGTACCCCGGCGGCGGCTCCTCGCCGTCGGGCACGCAGTCCTGGCCGGTGGTGTTGCCCACCGCCTTCACCGGGTAGTCGCCGGAGCCGCAGATCCGGTCGGGCCCGGCCGCACAACCGGTCGTGAGCAGTGCGGCGGCCACGCCCGCAGCGGCGAGGAGGGGCAGGGCCGTCCCGGACGGGGACGTCCGGCGCGGTCGGTTGAGCAGCATGGTCACGGTGCCTTTCTGGTGGATGCGCCCAGTCTCGGGGCGGCCCCGGTGCGCGTGATGAGTATCCGTACTCACTTTCCGCGCACCGGGACCGTCCATGTACGGGCCCCGGCGCCGCGTACGACCTGCCGCCGCGATTACAGTCGTCCCTGGCCGCGCCGGTGCGCGGCCGCCCGCACCGTGCACACCCAGGAGAGGCAGACCCCGATGGACGTACAGCACTTCGAGCGGATCACCGCGTTCATCGAGGCGCGCCTGACCCCGCTCTTCGACGCCTCCACGGGCAGCGAGCACGGCTGGGGCATGGACGACACCTCCCGCGCCCTGCGCGCCCTGCGCGGGGCCGTGCTCGCCGCCTCCTCCGTCAAGGGCGTCATCGCCCAGCGCGCCGACGCCGACCCGGCCCTGCGCAACGTCATCGACCAGACGCTGGAGCACAACTGGGACGTGCTGCGCGGGGCGGCCCGGATGTGGGAGGACCACCCGGACTTCCAGCGGGAGTTCAAGCGCCACGCCTGGGAGCTGACCGGGGCCGGCGCCGAGGCCTGAGCACCGCGGCCGCCCGGTGCCCGGACCCACCGGACACCGGGCGGCAGCCGGCAGGACCGGGCCGGCGAACGCCGGGCCCGGACGCCTGGATCACCGGCCGCCTGGCGCCATCTCTTCGGCCCCGGACGCCTACCTCACCGGCCGCCGGCGCTATCTCTTCGGCGCCGGCACCACCGCCACCGGGCACTGCGCGTGCAGCAGCGCCGCGTTGGCCACCGAGCCCATCAGCAGCGAGTCGGCCCGCAGCCGCGTCCGGTGCCGGCCGACCACCAGCAGGTCGGCAGTCTTCGACTGGGCGACCAACTGCCCCGCGGCGTCGCCCGGTCCGACCAGGCTCTCCACCACCACCCCCGGGTAGCGGGCGGCGATCGGCTCCAGCCGTTCCTGCTGGGCCCGCTCGATCTCCCGCAGCAGCGGGGCCAGGTCCTCGTCGGGCAGGCCGCCCGGCATCGGCGCGCCGATCAGCGGCAGCGGCGCCACCGGATCGAGGAAGGCCGTCAGCGGCATGATCTTCAGGCCGAGGTCGGCGGCCTGCCGGAAGGCGAACTCGATCACCTCGTCGGCCGTCTCCGAGGGGTTCAGCCCCAGCACCACCCGGCCCTCGCCCTCCCGGCCGGCCTCGCGCGCCGAGTGCGGTACGACGACCACCGGGCAGGGCGCGGTGGTGGCGCTGGCCCGGCTGGTCGAGCCGAGCAGCAGGCTGGCGAAGCCGCCCCGGCCGCGGGAGCCGAGCACCAGCATCCGGGCGCCGGCCGCCGGCGCGTCCAGCGCGCCCGGCAGTTCGCCCTCCAAGGACTCGTACCGTACCTGTGGCAGGTCCGCCCGGCCTTCCAGGTGCGCGCGGACGACCCCGGCGACCGGGTCGGCGGCCGGCTCCTCCGCCGCGCCCACCATCGAGGTCCGCCGGGCCTGCCAGAACTGCGCGTGGCCGGGCAGCACATGGGCGGCCACCACCTCCGCCCCCACCGCCCGGGCCGCGAGCAGCGCCCAGTCCAGGGCCTTCAGGCTGTGCTCCGAGCCGTCCACGGCGACGACGACCGGGCCGTTGCTGTCCATCCCTTTAGCGATCATGTGTCCAGGATTGCACCCCGGACGGCCCGGAGCCCGGAGGCGGAAGGCCCGTGGCAGACGCGGCTAAGGTCCCGCGGGGGCGTCCCCGAGGCGGTGGCCGCGCCCTTCGGCGGCCTCGATCAGGACGTCCGTCAGCGGTCCGGGGGTCGAGAGCATCGGGTAGTGCCCGGTGGGCAGGTCGAAGAGCGTCACGCCGGCGTCGGCCAGCCCGGCCAGCCGGGGCTCCCCCGCCGCGTACAGGGCCTCGACCACGGCCGTGGAAGCGCCGTTGGCGGTGCAGAACACCCCGCTGCGCGGCACCTTGCGGCCCGCGCCGGTCAGCCGCAGCCGCTCGGTGAAGCAGGCGTACGGGTGCGGTGCGGCCAGCCGGCGCAGCCGGGCCAGCGCAGCGGCGTCCAGACCGGCCAGGCTGCCGTAGTCGGCGAGGAGTTCGGCGGGCGGCAGCGGGAAGCGCCAGCCCGCGCCGCCGGTGTCCACCAGCTCCCGGACGGCCCGGCGCCGCTCCTCGTCCATGAAGGATCCGGCGACGGTGTCGCCGTCCTGGGGTACTCCGGTGTCCAGGTGCACCACCCGCGCCAGGCGTTCGGGGCGCCGGTCCGCGGCCCCCGCCACGGGGAAGATGCCGTAGCTGTGGCCGACCAGGACGGCGTCGGTCAGGTCTTCGTGGTCGAGGACCTGGACGATGTCCTCGACGTGGGTGGTCAGGCCCGTCTCGGGGCGGGCCAGGTGCCGCCGGTCGCCCAGGCCGGTCAGGGTCACCGGTACCGCCCGGTGGCCGCGCCGGGTCAGCTCCCCGGCCACCTCCCGCCAGGCCCAGCCGCCCAGCCAGCCGCCCGCCACCAGTACGAACTCCGCCACGGGAACCGTCCTTCCGCGCTCTCTCCGAGGTCCGGGCGGGCCGCCGCCCGCCCGGCCTCAGACTCCCCCGGGGCCCGGCCGGCCATGCATCCCCGTGGCCCGCACGGCCGGCCGGACCGCCGGGGTTCCCTCATTCGCGGGGTGCCATCCGGCACCCCGCGACCCCCGCCACCAGCAGTCCGCCGATCAGGGTGACCAGCGAGCAGCCGGGGCCGGAAGCCCAGTCCACGTCGGAGGCGTTGGCGGCCAGGACCACGCCCACGGCCACCGCCACGCCCGGCAGCGCCACCAGCGCCGGGCGTCCCCGGCCGAGGTCGTCGTCGACCAGCGCGCCGAGCACCCCGACCCCCATCGCGAGCGCCCAGACCCCCAGCGCCTGCGCGTCGGCGCGCCCCACCCGCCAGGGCACGAAGTCGGACCAGAAGCCGGGCAGCACCAGCAGTCCGGCCCCGATGCCCAGCCAGGACGAGCCCAGCACCGCGAGGAAGGGCTTGGACCAGCCCGGCAGCGGCGCCCGGCGGCGCAGCGGGACGGCCCGCCGGGCGTACTGGCGGCCGATGCAGACCACGGCCCCGAGCGCGAGCACCCCCAGCACCGGCAGCCAGCCCAGGCTGAACAGGGCCAGGAAGAGCGGCCCGCCCTGGGCGGCCTGGAGCGAACCGGCGTTGGTCAGGCCGACGGTGAACAGCCCCACCAGGACCACCCCCAGGGGCAGCACCAAGGTCCGCACCTCCTCCCAGGTCCGGGCCCGTCCGACCAGCAGGAGGCCCGGGGCGGTGCCGAGCATGGCGGCGCCGACCACCCCCTGGCCCACCGGCCCGGGGGCTGCGAAGGGGCCGGTGATCTCGCCGAAGAGCGCCCCGCCCGCCATCAGCGCCCCGGTGAGCAGGCTGGTCACGGCCACCACGCCGGCCAGCACCGCGATGCCCACGGTCAGTTCCCGGCCGCCCTCCGCGGCCGTGGCGGCGCCGGCCGTCGTCTCCTCGCTCATCCGCGGTCCCCCTTCTCCGAGTGCCACGGCTCAGACCGCCGCGGAGGTGGCGACGGCCGGGGTGCGCCCGGCGCCGTCCGACGGCGCGGTACGCCGGACCAGTTCGCGCCCGTACAGCACCCGCAGGCTGACCACGGCGGTGGCGGCGAAGGCGAGTACGCCGCAGCCGATGCCGGCCGCCGCGGTGAGCGCGGTGAGCCGGTCCAGGCCCATGGTGTGCCGCAGCGGCAGCGCGATCGCGGCCGAGAAGGCGGGGGCCAGGCACAGCGCGGCCAGGTGCAGCCGCCACTCCTCGCGCGCCCAGCCGTTCCCGGTACGGGCCGCCCGGCGCTGCCCCGCGACCATCACGGCGTACGCGAGCACGTACGGGATGAGGTACCCGGCCAGCAGGCGCGGGCCCGGGCCGCCGAGGCCGAGCAGGGCGTGGGCCAGCCAGCCGAGCCCGCCGGCCCCGGCGAGGTGGGCCGCGAGGAGGACGGGCAGCGGCACCCACGTCCCGGCCACCCCCGGGACGCGGGTGCGCCGGTCCAGGGCGCGGGAGGCGAGCAGCGCGCCGAAGACGACCAGCGAGCCGAGGTGCATCACCGCGACCCGGTTGATCTCGACCATGGACAGGCCGGGCAGCAGCCGGGGCAGCGCGCCCCACTCCAGCCGCAGCAGCGGAGCGGTCATCAGGAAGCCGTAGCAGAGCAGCATCCAGCGCTGGTGCAGGTCGGGCAGCCCGGCCAGGGCGGCCAGGATCCCGAAGGTGACGCTGAGCACGGTCCCCACCAGGATGGTGGTGAGCATGATCCAGAAGGCGGCGCCGCTGAAGGCGTCGGCGGGGTCGGTGCGGGCCAGGTAGACGGCCGCCCCGGCCATGCTGGCGTAGACGGTCACGGCGAAGAGCACACCGGCGGCGCGGTGCAGCCGGGTCCGGCGGCGGACCGCGGAGAGGAACTGGACCGGGCCCAGCAGCATGAGCAGGCCGCCGAGCACCGAGTGGACGACCAGCGGGACCAGGCTGCGCCCGTACGGTCCGATGCGGGTGGCCAGGGCGTCGGCGGCGTACCGGGCCGAGACGGTCCGGGCGAGCACCCACTGGCCGAACGCGGGGGCGCCGGGCCGGGCGTAAGGCCAGAGCTCGGTCATCGCGACCGGTGCGTAGGTCAGGCAGACGACGACCACGGTGATGGTGGCCACCCGCCCCCAGGCGATGTTCCTCGGTCGGTGCACGGCGACTCCCCCGGCGCGGGCCTCGGCCCCTCGATAGTCCTTATTGGACTATCGGGAAGGTAAGGGCGACCGGGTGCCCGGTCAACACCTCAGGCGTCACCGTCCTCGCCGCGCTCGCCCACCCACTGCCAGAAATCCACCATCATCCGCTCATAGCGGATGCCGAACTCCAGGGCCTCGCGCTGGCCGCGGGTGATGAGCTCGCCGACGGAATCGGCCAGTTGCTCGTATTCGGCCAGGGTCCGGTGGTGCTCCTCGAGCTGCACCGGGACGTGCAGCTCGGGGCGGGCGCCGAACCACAGCTTGAGGATGCCGCGTTCGCGGGCCTCGACCGGGACGAAGGCCGGGTCGGCCAGCCAGTCGGCCAGCGCCGCGCGCCCGGCCTCGGTCAGCCGCAGCAGCCGCCGGCCCCGCCCGCCGGCCTGCCGGTCCTCGGAGAGCATCCCGGCCTCCAGCAGCCGGTCGCACTGGGCGTAGACCTGGGCGTGCGGCACGGACCAGAACGGCGCGACGGTCCGCGCCGCCTCGACCTTGACGTCGTACGGACTGGCCTCGCCCAGGGTGTCGATGATGCCGAGGACGAGGAACGAGGGCGTGGTCAGACGGGGTTCAGCCATGCGGTGACCGTATCGCGAGACGGCCGATTCCCGACCGCCCCGGCACCGACCCGGCTTGCGCCCTACGCTGTCCAGTGAGGAGCCCTACTGAGAGGGGCAAGGCCGTGTCACCCGATGCTTCCCCCGACCCGTATGACGACCCGGTCCGCTTCGGGCAGCGGGTCCAGATCTACCGCAATCGCCGAGGCATGACCCGCGAGCAGTTGGCCGGACTCCTGGGGCACCACGAGTCGTGGGTCAAGAAGGTGGAGAGCGGCAAGCTGAAGGTCCCCCGGCTGCCCGAGCTGTTCCGGATCGCCGAGGCCCTGCGCGTGCGGCATCTCAACGACCTCGTCGGCGAGATCGGCGGCGAGCCGGAGATCGGCCTGTTCACGGGCCCCGGGCACGCCAGGCTGCCGGCTGTCCGAGCGGCCATCGACGCATTCCCCTTCACCGCGGACCGGGAGGCGCCTTCGACGGCGTACCTGCGGGCAGCGCTCGACGCGGCCTGGGCGGCCCGGCACCAGTCACCGAACCACCGCGAAGTGCTCGGCGACCTGCTCCCGGGGCTCATCCGCGACGCACAACTGGCGGTCCGCCAGGCGGATACGGGCGCCGAACGACGGACCGCCCAGGCTCTGCTCAGCGAGGTGTACTCGCTGACGCAGTTCTTCGTGGCCTACCAGCCCGACGCCGCACTGCTGTGGCGCGTGGCCGAGCGCGGCATGGTCGCCGCGCAGGAGTCGGAGGACCTGCACGCCATCGGCATCGCCGCGTGGCTCAGCGCGCAGGCGCACCGCGACAGCGGGCCCGGCCACTTCGACGCGGCCGATGCCGTCACGACGGAAGCGCTGCGTCTCCTGGAACCGGGTCTGGAGGAGGCGCCCCTCAAAGTACGGGCGATCGTCGGCGCCTTGACGTTCGAGGCGGGCTACACCGCGGCCCGTCGCATGGAGAGCGGGACGGCGTGGGGCTGGTGGGACCGTGCGGACCGGATCGCGCAGCGGCTGCCGGCCGACTACTTCCACCCCGTCACCTCGTTCGGCCGGGCCGTGATGGGCGCGCACGGCGTGACCGTGGCCGTGGAGCTGCGCAACGGCAGCGAGTCCAGCCGTCAGGCGGACCGCGCCGAGGCCGGCGCGATCCGCTCCCGGCCGCGCCGGGCCCGGCACCGGATCGAGCAGGCCCGGGCGTACTACCTCGACGGCCAGTACGTGACCGCGCTGGCCACCTTGGAACAGGCCCACGAGGCCGCACCGGAGACCGTCCGCTACAACGGCTACGCCCGCCGCATCGTGCTGGAGGAGGCCGAGGCACGCTCGCCCGAGCGACGGCAACGGGCCAGCCGGCTGGCGCTCGACATCGGCATGCTGGCCGCGTGAGACGAGGGGGCCCGAAGCGGGCCCCTTCTTCGCTGCCGGCGGGCCTACGGTCGCCCTACCACCCGCTGACCACGGTAGGAGCACCACCGCATGGCCCAGGAACCGCTCAACTTCACCGCCGTCGACCACGCGCTGCTGCGGCGCCGGGTCGTCGACACCCGTAGCCTCCGCGAGGGCGTCCTCGTGGCCGTGCTCGCCGAGGACGGTCGCCGGGTCGCGTACGTGCGCGGGGACGACCATCTGGAGTTCACGGCACCGGCCGACTGCCTGCGGGCCGCCCGGTGAGCCGGTGGCGGAGTCTGGCCGAGATGGAGGGCGAGGCGGCCAGTCTGCTCGTGACCGGGCTCGGGCTACCGGTCGAGGCCTCGGCCGCGCACCCCGGCGGGGTGTGCCGCGCCACCGCGACGCGGTGCCTGATCTGCCACGGGCCGGGGCGCCTCCAGCGGCTGCTCGGCTCGACCGTGGTCCGCTGCGACAGGTGCCGCGGCGGGGTGGGGGTACGGCACGACCCCGTGCACTGCTGGCAGCAGCTCCGCTGACCGGGAAGCATCAGGGCCCTTCGTGGGCCCCGCGCGGCGCCGGTGGGACCAGCCGTCCCCACAGCCACACGCACCCCGCCAGCCACGCCGTCGCGAAGAGCCAGCCGCCCAGGACATCGGTGGGCCAGTGGACGCCCAGGTACACCCGGGTCAGGCCGACCGCTAGGCCCCACAGGGCGATCCCGGCGGCGAGCGGCAGCCGGTGGCGGGGGCCACGCCGCCACACCGCCAGGACCAGCAGCCCGGCCGTGAGCACTCCGGTACTGGCGTGCCCCGAGGGGAACGAGAAGCCGGAGGCGTACGGCGTGGCCCAGTCGGCGGCCGGCGGGCGCGGCCGGGAGAGCGACAGCATCAGGGTGTACCGCAGCAACTGCCCCAGCCCGAGCACCAGCAGGCAGAGCGCGACGGCGGAGCGCCGCTCCCGCTGGGTGCGGGCGGCGATCAGGCCGGCCAGCGCGGCCAGCAGGTACGGGATCACGCCGGTGCCGGTGGCGGTCAGCAGCCGGGCGGCGGCCAGGGCCCAGCCCGGCCGGTGGTGCAGGGCCCAGTCGTGTGCCCACCGGTCGCCGGGCAGTGGCGCGCCGGCATGGCCGGCCGCGGCGAAGGCCAGCAGCCCGAAGGCCACCGCGGCCCCGAGGGCGAGCGGCCCCGCCCACCGCACGGCGGTCCGGTCCGGCGGCCGGCTCACCGGACGGCGGTCCCCCGCAGGCCGCCGCGGCCGCGCGGCGCCGACCGGTGGCGGACCGGCCTCATCGGGCCGCGCCCCGCTGGGCGTTGCGCCGGGCGCGCAGCACCTCGAAGACGACCGGGGCCACCGAGACGGCCACGACCAGGGCGATCACCGGCAGCAGGTAGCGGTCGACATTGGGGACCGAGGCGCCGAGCGCGTAGCCGCCCAACACCAGGCCGACGGTCCAGAACAGCCCGCCGGCCACCTGCCAGAGCGTGAACGTGCGGGCCGGTACGCCCAGGGCACCGGCCATCGGGTTGAGCACCGTACGGACCACCGGCACGAACCGGGCCAGCACGATGGCCTTGGCGTAGCCGTAGCGCTCCAGCAGTTCCTGGGCCCGGTGCGCGCCCTCCCGCAGTTTCGCCGAGCGGCTGCGCTCCAGCAGCGCGCCGCCCGCCTTGCGGCCGATCAGGTAGCCGCACTGGGAGCCGGCCAGGGCCCCGCCGGCGGCCGCGGCCAGCAGCGGCAGCAGGGACATCCGCAGGTCCGGGTCGGCGGCTCCGCTGCACAGCAGGCCGGCCGTGAACAGCAGGGAGTCGCCGGGCAGGAAGAAGCCGATGAGCAGGCCGGTCTCGGCGAACATCACCAGGCCCACGCCCAGCACGCCGAAGGCTGCCAACAGCGAGTGGGAGTCGAGCAGGTTGACCGCGAGGGGCAGCGGCGGGGCGGCGGACACGGGGACGGTCATCCTCGCGGGCCCTTTCGTCAGGGGCGGGTACGGCCCGGCGGAGCGGGCGCGCCGGAGCGACTACACACAAGTAGACGGTCTACGGCACTGTAGACGATAACGGCCCGGGACGGATTTGGTGACGGACCCCCGGTGAGACGGACCCTGGGGCGACGGACCCGGGGTGACGGATCTCAGGGCGCCGGATCCCGGGAGGACGGACCCGCGAGGACCCGGACGCGGCCCGCCGCCGGCCGCCCCCTAGGACCTGACCGGTGCCGTGGCCAGCGCGAACAGCCGCGCGATGTCCTGGCCGAAGTAGGGGCTGAAGGAGGTGTCCGGGCTGGTGCCGCCGGTCTTGTAGCCGCCGATGATGCCGATCACGTCCCCGGTGCGGGTGGCCGGGTCGTAGTGCGCGAGGAAAGGACCGCCGCTGGTGCCGCCGGGGTAGCCGGTGCAGTCGATGCGCAGGAACGACCCGGGGATCCCCCGGTCGGTGCTGGTGAACCTGCTCGTCGCGTTGGTGCAGGTGCGCGGCACGGGCTTGTTGCCGGGGTGGCCGATGAGGCGGACGCTCTTGTGCGCGTACCCCGGGTGCAGGAGGAGCCGGTCGGCGCCCACCGCGTCCTGGACCCGCCGGCCCGCGGCGTTGCGCGCGACCTCCACGAAGGCGACGTCCAGACCGGCGGCCCGGTCGTGGCCGAGACTGCGGTAGCGCGGGTCGATCCAGATGCGGTTGGCCCCGCCGGACCGGAGCACCGGGAAGACGCCGTGCGGCTGCGGCCGCGCCTGGGTGTACTGCGGGACGAAGGCGAGCTGCTGGTCCCGGCTGCCCCCGTCGAGGCAGTGGCCCGCGGTGAGGACGAGGCTGCGGCGGGGCGAGGCGATGACGCTGGCGGTGCAGAAGTACGCGCCGGTGCCGCGCATCAGGTACATCCGGCCGATCTGCGGGAGGCCGCCGAAGTCCCGGCCCACGCCGGGTGCGCCGGCCGTCCCGGCGGCCGGGGCGGCGGCCTCCTGGGAGCGGGGTGCGGGCGGACCGTCCACCGGCTGGGCGGCGGCCATCCGCTGCGGGGTCCAGTAGGCGGCCGCGCGGGCCGCGGACCAGCCGTCGTCGGCCGCCGGGCGCACCGGTTCCGGCCGGGGCTCGGAGGCCGCCGCCCCGGTGGCGCCGGCCAGGAGCGCCAGGGCGAGGGCGCCGACGGCGGCGGAGCGCAGCGGGCGGGGACGGTACGCGGTGGCGCGAGGCACGGAGCGGTTCTCCTCGGGGGCGGGCCGGCCGGCCGGGCCCGGTACGGGGGCCTCGGTCGGTCGGGGCGGGCCGCCCGGCGCGGGGCGGCCGGGCGGGGTCAGCTGCCCGGGAGGTCGCTCGCGGTGCGGGCGGCGGTGACTCCGGGGCCCTGGTATTCAAACACCAGCTCCTGCCATCCCGGCGTGAAGAAGAGGTCGGTGACCTCGAGTGTCCGGCCGCGGCCGTCGCGCACCACCCGGCGTACCGAGGGCCGTTCGGACCAGCGCGAGAGGGTGATGGACTCGCGGGTGACGGGCCGCAGCCCGGCCCGGTCCATCCACTGGTAGAGCAGCCGCAGGTCCGGCTGGTGGCCGCGGAGCCGGGCGCGGTAGCGCCGCAGTTCGGGGATCTCTGCCACGGCGACCGGGGAGAAGTGGGTCAGCGCCTCCTGGCGCAGCTCCCCGGCCGCCCCGAACGCCCGGTGCCGGTGGGCGAGTACGGCCTGCCCGGGCGGGACGCCCAGCAGCTCGGCGAGCGAGCCGGGGGCCGGGGCGACGTAGAGCCGGGCCTCGGCCTGCGCCGCGCCGGCCCCGGCGCCGCCCGGGAAGAGCGGGCGGCGCACCGGCGGGGGCGCCGGCGCGGCCCGGGGGCCGCTGGCCACGAAGGTGCCGCGTTTGTCCGTGACCACCAGTCCGTCCTCGCGCAGTTGCTGGAGCGCACTGCGCACGGTCTGGCGGTTCACGTCGGAGCGGGCGGCGAGCACGCGCTCGGCGGGGAGCCGGGCACCCGGCGGGAGCGCGCCGCGGTCGATCTCGCGGCGCAGCTGTTCCGCGATGCGCACATATGCCGGGACCTGCGCGGGCGGCAGGGGTGCGGGGGGAGCCGGAGTGAGGGAGCGGGACACGGCACGACCTCCAAGGTCACCGAAGGTGACGGGATGTGCGGGACACGCGACCAAACCTAGCATTGGTCTATACCTTTCAGAACCCCGCCCCCGCTTCCTGTCCGAATCCCGCCGCTTGGCTCCCGCAAACACCGCAGGCCCCGGGCGGACACGCCGAAGGGCCCCGGGGAGCGGGTGGCTCCCGGGGCCCTTCGGCATGTCCGGATCCGGTCCGGCGGCCGCGCTTCCGACGGTCCGTCAGCCGGCGGCGCCCTCCCGCAGCGTGTGCGCGACCAGGGCGTTGGCGTGGCCGTGCCCGAGGCCGTGCTCGCTCTTGAGCCAGCCGACCAACTCCATGTGGCGGGTCAGCGGCGAGCTGCGGATCAGCTCCTGCCAGTGCGCGACCGGCTGCCCGTACTTCTTCTCGATCGAGGGGAAGTAGCTGGCGGGGCCGCCCTTGGCGGCGGGAGTGGCGGGGGTCGTGGTCATCGCGGGCCTTCTTCCGTGGCGCTGAGGTCCTGTCACAGGATAAGACCGGCCGACCCGCGGGAACTCATCGGTCCGCGCGCGGAAAAATTCTCAGGCGGCGATGATTCCCGTCCCCAGCAGGCCGAAGAGCAGGACGCCGATGACGATGCGGTAGATCACGAAGGCGTTGAAGGAGTGCCGGGCGACGAACTTGAGCAGCCAGGCGATGGAGGCGTACGCGACGACGAAGGAGACGACGGTACCGATCAGCAGCGGCAGCGGGTCGACCCCGGCGCCCACCGCGTCCTTCAGCTCGTAGATCCCGGCGCCGGTCAGGGCCGGGATGCCCAGGAAGAAGGAGAGCCGGGTGGCGGCCACCCGGTCGAGGTCGAGCATCAGGGCGGTGGACATGGTGGCGCCGGAGCGCGAGAAGCCCGGGAAGAGCAGCGCGAGGATCTGCGAACAGCCCACCAGCATGGCGTCCTTGAAGCTGGTGTCGTCCTCGCCGCGCTTGTGCCGGCCCATCTGGTCGGCGGCCCACATCACACCGCTGCCGACGATGAGGGAGCCGGCCACCACCCACAGCGAGGCCAGCGGGCCCTCGATCAGCGGCTTGGCCGCCAGGCCGACGGCGACGATCGGCAGGGTGGCGTAGATGACCCACCAGGCGAACTTGTAGTCGTGGTGGTAGCGCTCCTCCTTGTCGGCGAGCCCGCGACCCCAGGCGGAGACGATCCGCACGATGTCCTTGAAGAAGTAGACGAGCACGGCGGCGATGGCCCCGACCTGGATGACGGCCGTGAAGCCGACCACCGAGGTGTCGTCGACGGGGATGCCCATCAGCCCCTCGGTGATCTTGAGGTGCCCGGTGGAGGAGACCGGCAGGAACTCGGTCACACCCTCGACGATGCCGAGGACCACGGCCTGGCCGACGCTGATTGCACTCATGGGATCCGTCTCATGACACACTCGGAACAGGGGTACTTCCGCACGACCGCAGAAGTTCTACAAGACTGTAGACGACAACGCCGGGTTCTCCGACCGGCGGTGTGCCGGGTGCGTACGACCCGCCTGCATGATGGCCTCGGCGCCACGGCGGTCGCGGCGCGAACGAGCCCGGGAGGCAGCGATGTTCGACGGATTGACCGAGGCGTTCAAGGACCTGTCCACCCCACTGGTCGCCGACGCCTGCGTGCGCCTGGAGGTCCCGCTGCGCCTGGCACCGCCCGGCATCCGCCCGGTGGCGCCGGGCTCCCGGCTCGCCGGACCCGCACTGCCGGCCCGGCACTACGGCAGCGTCGACGTCTTCCTGGAGGCCTTCGAGACGGCCCGGCCCGGCAGCGTCCTGGTCGCCGGCAACGCCGGCCGGCTCGACGAGGCCTGCGTCGGGGACCTCACCGCCCTGGAGGCCGCCGCGGCCGGGGTGGCCGGTCTGGTGATCTGGGGGCTGCACCGCGACACCCCCGAGCTGCTGGAGATCGGCCTGCCGGTCTTCAGTTACGGCAGCTGCCCCGCGGGGCCGGTACGGCTGGACGACCGGGAGCCCGAGGCGCTGGCCGACGCGCCCTTCGGCCCGCACCGGGTCACCGCGCAGGACGTGGTCTTCGCCGACGCGGACGGCGTGCTCTTCGTCGCCGCCGACCGGGCCGCCGAGGTACTGGAGACCGCGGACGCGATCCACCGCACGGAGCGGGAGCAGGCGCGGCTGATCCGGGCCGGCCGCACCCTGCGCGAGCAGACCGGATTCGCCGCCTACCTGGAGCGGCGGGCCGCGGACCCCTCGCACAGCTTCCGCCGGCACCTGCGCGGCTCCGGCGGGGCGATCGAGGAGTAGCACCGGCGCGATCACGGCCGTCAGAGGGCCGGCGGGGACTCCCCCGCCGGCCCTCACGCATGTCCCGTGAGGGCGCAAGCGTTACAGGTACGGACAAAAGTTACTTATCAGTATCTAGTGACTTGTCACTCGACTGGGACTAGAACCTGTTTCCACTCCGCCAGAGAGTGAGGAACCCCACATGAAGGCAAATCCCCAGCCGACAATGGGTTCCAAGGGTGTGTCCCGTCGTGGATTCATCATTGGAACAAGTTCTCTTTTCGGCAGCCTCGCGCTGTCCGGTCACGCCAGCGCCGCCCCCACAGGCGCTGCCGTCACCGGGCTCGCCAGCACCAACCCCATCGCCGACGGCGCACAGGTCCCCGCGCTGATCGTCGGATCCGGCTACGGCGGCTCCGTGGCCGCGCTCCGGCTCGCCCAGGCGGGCGTGGACGTCCAACTCGTCGAGATGGGCATGGCCTGGGACACCCCCGGGCCGGACGGCAAGATCTTCTGCAACACCCTCAACCCGGACCAGCGCTCGTACTGGCTGCGCACCCGCACCAAGGCGCCGCTGAACTACTTCCTCGGCTTCCCGATCGACAAGGACATCTCCCGCTACACGGGCGTGCTCGACGCCGAGGAGATGGGCGGCATCATCGTGTACCAGGGCCGCGGCGTGGGCGGCGGCTCGCTGGTCAACGGCGGCATGGCGGTCACCCCCAAGCGGGAGAACTTCGCCTCCGTGCTGCCCACCGTCGACGCCGACGAGATGTACAACACCTACTACCCGCGGGCCAACGCGGGACTGGGCGTGGGCCTGATCGACCCGGCCTGGTTCGAGACCGCGGACTGCTACCAGTTCTCCCGCGTGGGCCGCAAGCACGCCCAGCGCTCCGGCTTCCCCTGGACCTTCGTGCCCGACGTGTACGACTGGGACTACATGAAGCAGGAGGCGGCCGGCACGGCCACCAAGTCCGCGCTGGACGGCGAGATCCTGTACGGCAACAACCACGGGAAGAAGTCCCTGCAGAAGACCTACCTCGCGCAGGCGAAGGCCACCGGCCGGGTCACCATCTCGCCCCTGCACCGGGTCGCCACGGTGGCCCCGGCACCGGGCGGCGGGTACGCGGTGACCATCGAGCAGATCAACACCACCGGGGACGTGGTCGCCACCAAGAGCGTCACCGCCGGCAAGGTGTTCTTCGCGGCCGGCAGCGTCGGCACCAGCAAGCTGCTGGTCAAGCTGAAGGCCACCGGGGCGCTGCCGCTGCTCAACGACCAGGTCGGCAAGGGCTGGGGCGACAACGGCAACGTGATGTGCGGCCGGGCCAACTACCTGTGGGACCCCACCGGCAAGCTCCAGTCGACCATCCCCTGCTCCGGCATCGACAACTGGGCGGCCGGGGGCGCCTTCGCGGAGGTCGCCCCGCTGCCCACCGGCATCGAGACGTACGCCTCCTTCTACCTCTCGATCACCAAGAACCCGCACCGGGCCGAGTTCACCTGGAACGCGGCCACCGGCAAGGCCGAGCTGAACTGGCAGACCGCCTGGAAGCAGCCGGCCATCGACATGGCCAAGACCATCTTCGACAAGATCAACTCGAAGGAGGGCACGATCTACCGGACCGACCTGTTCGGCACCAACAAGATCTGGGGCGACCACCTCACCTACCACCCGCTGGGCGGTGCGGTGCTCGGCAAGGCCACCGACAACTACGGCCGCCTGTACGGCTACACGGGCCTGTACGTGATCGACGGAGCGCTGATCCCCGGCAACACCAGCGTCAACCCGTTCGTCACCATCACGGCCCTGGCCGAGCGCAACATCGAGAAGATCATCGCCACGGACCTGTGACGGCCGCCCGGGGCGGTCCGGGGGCCGGCCGAACCGGCCGGCCCCCGGCCGCCCCGGGCGCGCGTCAGTGCCCGGGCAGCACGCAGACGGAGTCGAGGCCCAGGACATGGTTGAGCCGGCCGAAGGCGAGCCACGAGCCGATGCTCATGCTCAGCTCCACGATCTCCACCTGGCTGTAGTGCGCCGTCATCCGGGACCAGAACGCGTCGTCGATGTTGTGGTGGTCCAGCGCGTACCGCTCCGCGTACTCGGCGGCCAGCCGGGTCCGGTCGTCGAAGGCGTCGGTGGTGCGCCACTGCTCGACCGCCTCGTCGAAACCGTCCTCGACCTTCTCGCCGTCCCGGTCGGTGCGCCAGTCCAGGCAGAAGACGCAGCCGTTGATCTGCGCGATGCGCAGCCGGGCCGCCTCGAACTCGCGCAGCCCCAGGGTGGTGTGGGCGTAGACGGAGAGCGAGAAGTTGGCGGCGGCCATGCCGATGCCCGGGACCATGTCGCCCCAGACGTAGCCGATGGGCTCCTGGCCCTCGGGGATGTCGATGATCATGACTGCTTCCTTCCGAGTTTCCCGGTGGCCGGGCGCAGCGGGACGTCCAGGGCGTCGTAGAGGCCGGGTTCCGCCTCCACCAGCCAGTCGATGGCGTTGACCAGGCGGCCGACCGCGGTGGCGTTGCCGCCCGCGGACCGGTTCTCCCCCTCGTCGCTGGCCTCCACGGTGACCTCGATCCGCGGCCGGCCCTCGATGATCACCTTGTGGGCGCCGGAGCCGTCGGGCGGACTGGGCCAGTCCGGGGCGCAGGAGGGGTGGATCCGGGTGATGTGCTCGATGACGATGCGGGGCTCGCCGTCGACGAACCCCTGCACCTCGAAGCGGATGGCGCCCTGGGTGCCGGCCTCGAACTCGCCCATGGTGCGGGTGGTGACGGTGGACTCCAGCGGCCGGCGCTCCAGCGTCTCGCGGATGTCGTCCACCTCGACGCCCAGGGCCCGGGCCATCATCCGTATCTGCCCGCCCCACACCATCGTCGGGACGCTGGGGATGAGCATGGGCGGCTCGTAGTCCATCGGTTGGCCCATGCCGACCAGGTAGCGGACCGAGTCGGGCTGCTCGTACGTCGAGTAGTCGAAGACCTCCTGGCAGCGGATGGCGTCGATCCGCGAGCCCAGGCCGCTCATCAGCAGGGGCAGCACGTCGTTGCCCCACCCGGGGTCCACCCCGGAGGCGAAGAGCGAGCCGCCGCCGGCCTCGACGGCGGCGAGCACCGGATCGCGGAACTCCGCGGGGGCGCTGCGGTGGTCGTAGAGGGGGTAGAGGGCGGGGCTGACCACGACGGCCCCGGCGCCCACCGCCCTGACGATGTCGGCCAGGGCCTCGTCGGGGCGGATGTCCCCGGAGGCCGCGTAGACCACGGCGCGGGGGCCGGCGGCCAGGACCGCCTCGATGTCGTCGGTGGCGGGCACGCCCAGGCTGCGGTCGAGACCGGCCAGTTCGCCGGCGTCGCGGCCGACCTTGTCGGGATGGTGGACGAGGACTGCGGTGAGGTGCAGGGCCGGGTGGGCATCGACGGCGCGGATCGCCGCGCGGCCCACGTTGCCGGTCCCCCAGACAACCGTGGAAATCATGCGCGGAGGGTAGCCAGCGGCCCCGGAGGTGCCCAGTGCCGTGACACATGATTTTCGGCCGGGACCGGCCGGGCCCCCTTGCGGACGACGCCCTCGGTCCGGCTCCGCGCGGTCCGTGGTGTGTGGGGTAGCCGCTTGACGGGTCGTGGCAGGCGGGACCGGGCCCCCTTGCGGACGACGCCCTCGGACCCGCTGCCGCGGTTGCCCGTGGCGTGTGGGGGAGCCCCTTGACGGGACGTGGCAGGCTGGTCCGGAGGCGGGACCGGGCCGGGGACATCCGCCCGGGCCCCGCGCGCGGTCCGTGGTGTGTGGGGTAGCCGCTTGACGGGTCGTGGCAGGCTGGCTCGGAGGCAGGCCCGGGCCTGGGATCGCCGCAGGCGACGGCGAAGCCGCGAAGTCCCAGGGGTGGGCCTGCCGCAGGGCCTGCAGGCCACGACCCGTCAAGCGGCGAGGGGACCCGCACACGACGGACCGCGCCCTGTAGACCCCCCCGCCACCCGCCCCTCACCCCTCCCGAACCACCACCACCATCGCCGCGTCGTCCCCCAGCCGGCCGCCCGCGGCGTGCCCCAGCAAGTCGGCGCACAGATGGCGCAGCAGTTCCTGCGGAGTGCCGCGCGGGGCCGCGGCCACGCGTTCGGCCAGCGGGTAGAAGCGGCCCTTCTCGTCCCGGGCCTCGATCACCCCGTCCGTGTACAGCAGCAGGACGTCCCCGGCGACGAACTCGAAGGGCTCGGCTTCCAGGGGCGCCCCGGCGAACTCGGTGAGCCCCAGCGGCGGGGCCGGCTGCGCCACCTCCAGCGCGTGCACCGCGGCGCCGCGCAGCAGGAGCGGCGGCGGGTGGCCGCAGTTGATCAGGTGCAGGCGGGGTTCCCCGTCCGGGACGTCGAGGACGGCCGCCGTGGTGAAGGCCTCCGCCTGGTCCTCCGGCCCGGCCTCGCCCGCCCGGTCCGGGCCGGCGCCGGCACCGGCACCGGCGTCCGCCGCATCGGTGCCGACCGCACCCTCCAGGAAGGCGATCAGCGCGGGCAGCGGCGCCGCCCGGTGGGCCGCGGCCCGGAAGGCGCCGAGCACCAGCGCGGCGTCCCCCACCGCGGCCAGGCCCTTGCCGCGGACGTCGCCGATGAGCAGCCGGGTGCCCCGGTCCGTGCGGGCCACCGCGTAGAGGTCGCCGCCGATCTGCGCCTCGGCCTCGGCGGCGAGGTAGACGGAGGCCAGCCGCAGCGGACCGAGCCGGCCGGGCAGCGGGCGGAGCACCACTCCCTGGGCGGCCTCGGCCACCGAACGGAGCTGGCTCAGCTGCTTCTCGTGCTCCTCGCGCAGATGGGCGAAGAGCGTGACGAAGACCGAGATGAGGACCAGGGCGGTGATCTGGAAGGTGTGGTTCAGGTCGGTGAGGGTCGTCCGCGCCGCCGCGACCACGGACTGCGCGAGGACCGCGGCGGCGCCCACCAGCGCGGTGGCCCGGGGACCGCGGAAGGACGCGGTCACCGCGGGGGCGGCGGCGAGGAAGGGCCCGAGGTGCACATCGGGCGGTGCCAGCACGTCCACCGTCGTGACGATCAAGATCAGCGCGACGGGGACCGCGAGCAGCGCCTGCCGCCGGGGCCAGGACAGGTGCCGGTGATCCATCGTCCCTGGATACACGCTTTCGCCCCCGCCCCGGCCGAAGCCGGGCCGTCTCTCCGGGGAGGTCCGGGTCACACCGGAGCCGCCGTCAACGGTGCGGCCGGGAGCGCCAGGAGTGGCAGGGGTGGAAGCCGCCGATCCGGGGCCGGTCCCAGTGGGCCCGGCCGGTGCGGCCCTCCCGACGGCCGCCCGCCGCCTCGAGGTTCTGCGCGAGCACGGTCAGGGCCAGCATCAGCGCGGCGAGTTCGACCTCGTCGGGGGCGCCGCGCAGCACCCGCAGGTGGAAGTGGGGGCGCGATATCACCGGTCACCGCGCAGGCCCGGGAGCACCACCGGCCCGGTCGCCCCGATGCAGTAGCCCCGCACGGGCCGTTCACCCGATCGGACCCACCGGGTTCGACGGCCCGTCGAGGGGGCCGGGACCGCGGTCGTCCCCAGGGCTGCGGGGACGGCCCCCGCGTCACCCGCCGGGCCCGGCCGGCCGGGGCCGCGGGGGCCCGGAGCCGGAGTCGTCAGCTGGGTCATCGGCGCACGCTCCTCGTTCGCTGTCACCCGCAGTGAGCGTCTTCGAGCATCGCACCGGGCCCGCGGCGACGGCTCGCCGGTTCGGCCACCCGGGTGGCGGACGTCACCGGCCCCGGCCGCCGCGGAGATCCGCTCGACGAGCGCGACGCCGGAGCGTCGGTGAGCCTGTGACGAAGAGCGAGAGAAAGGCGCACCCCCATGGCCACTCTGTGTAGACCTGCGGTGGCGGTACCCGAGCACGTGATCACGATGGAGGAGACCCTCGAACTGGCACGGGACATCCACAAGGACCATCCGCAGCTCCAGTTGGCCCTCCGGCTGATCCGCAACACCGGCGTGGCCAAGCGCCACATCCTCCAGCCGATCGAGGAGACGCTGCGCCACCCCGGCCTCGACCAGCGCAACGCGATGTACGAGGCCGCGGCCAAGGAGCGGGTCCCCGCGGTGATCCGGGAGGCGCTGCAGCACGCGGAACTCGAGCCCGCGGACATCGACGTGATCATCTACGTGTCCTGCACGGGCTTCATGATGCCCTCGCTGACCGCGTGGCTGATCAACGAGATGGGCTTCCGGACGGACACCCGGCAGGTGCCGATCGCGCAGCTGGGCTGCGCGGCCGGCGGGGCGGCGGTCAACCGCGCGCACGACTTCTGCATGGCCTACCCGGGCGCCAACGCCCTGATCGTGGCCTGCGAGTTCTGCTCGCTGTGCTACCAGCCCACCGACCTGAACGTCGGCAACCTGCTCTCCAACGGGCTCTTCGGGGACGGCCTGGCCGCCGCCGTGGTGCGCGGGGAGGGCGGCACCGGCATCAAGCTGGAGCGCAACGGCTCCCACCTGGTCCCTCACACCGAGGACTGGATCGCCTACGACGTCCGGGCCACCGGCTTCCACTTCAAGCTGGACAAGCGGGTGCCGGGCACCATGGAACCGCTGGCGCCGGCCCTGAAGGACCTGGCCGGACTGCACGGCTGGGACGCCGCCGACCTGGACTTCTACATCATCCATGCCGGCGGGCCGAGGATTCTGGACGACCTCAGCAAGTACCTCGGCGTGCCGCCGGAGGCGTTCCGCTTCAGCCGGGCCACACTCACCGAGTACGGCAACATCGCCAGTGCCGTCGTACTCGACGCCCTACGGCGGCTGTTCGACGAGGGCAGCACCGAACACGCGGCGCGCGGTCTGATGGCGGGCTTCGGCCCGGGCATCACCGCGGAGATCGCACTGGGCCGCTGGAGCAGCGCGCCCACCGCCCCCGGCCCGGTGGCCGTGGCCGGATCGGCCGACCAGACCCGAGCCGCTCGGAGGAAGTGACCCATGTTGGAGGCGACTGCCCCGTCGGACGAGCTGCGGCCCCCGCGCAGCTGGCCCGCCCAGAACCTGCCCGGTGTCGACTTCGACCCGGTGCTGGCGGACCTGATGAGCGAGGGACCGGTGACCCGGATCAAGCTGCCCAACGGCAGCGGCTGGGCCTGGCTCTTCACCCGCTACGAGGACGTGCGTCAGGTGACCAACGACCCCCGCTTCAGCCGCAAGGCGGTCGTGGAGGCCAACGTCACCCGTCTGGCCCCGCACTTCATCCCCGTCGACGGGGCAGTCGGCTTCGAGGACCCGCCCGACCACACCCGGCTGCGCCGGGCGGTGGCACCCGCCTTCACCACCCGCGGGGTGGAGTCCCTGCGGGCCCGGGCCAAGGTGATGCTGGACGAGCTGGTGGACGGCGTGCTCGCCGACGGTCCGCCGGCCGATCTGACCGAACGCCTGCTCGCGCCGTTCCCCCTGGCGGTGGTGTGCGAGCTGATGGGAGTGCCCGCCGAGGACCGGGGGCGGGTGCACGGCTGGACCGCGCTGATCCTCTCCTCCACCGCCGGCGCCGAGAAGAGCGAGCAGGCCAAGCAGGAGATGTGCGGGTACTTCGCCGAGCTGATGACCGCGTACCGCAGCGGCGCGGCCCACCCGCAGGGCGACGGGATGGGCGGCGAGGGCGTGATCGCCCTGCTCGCCAAGGCCATCGCGGCCGAGGAGATCACGCAGTCGGAGGCGGTGGGACTGGCCCTGCTGCTGCAGATCGGCGGCGAGGCGGTCACCAACAGCACCGGCAACATGATGTACATCCTGCTCACCCGGCCCGAGCACTGGGCCCGGCTGAAGGCCGAGCCCGCGCTGCGGCCGGCCGCCATCGACGAGCTGCTGCGCTACATCCCGCACCGCAACTCGGTCGGCCTGTCCCGGATCGCCATGGAGGACGTGACCGTCGCCGGCCAGCACATCAAGGCGGGCGAGGCGGTCTACGTCTCCTACCTGGCGGCCAACCGGGACCCGGAGGTCTTCCCCGACCCGCACGAGCTGCACCTGGACCGCAGCCCCAACCCGCACGTGGCCTTCGGGTACGGGCCGCACTTCTGCCCCGGGAACATGCTGGCCCGGCTGGAGCAGGAGCTGCTGGTGTCCGTCCTGCTGGACCGCTTCCCGGGCCTGCGGCTGGCCGTCCCCGAGGACGAGCTCCAGTGGCGGCCGGGCGCGCTGATCCGAGGCCCCGAGGCCCTTCCGGTGACCTGGTGAGCGGCCTGCTGGTACCGCCGGGACACGGCCGGTCGCTGCGTTCGGCGGCCCAGGACGTCACGTTCAAGGTGACCGGGGAGCACTCCCGGGTGGCCTCGAGCTTCGAGGTCGTGGTGCCGCCGGGCTTCGACGTCGGCGCCCATGTGCACGCCCACAGCGAGGAGTTGTTCTACGTGCTGGAGGGCGAGCTGGAGGTGCTGGCCTTCGAGCCGCGGGTGCGCACCGGCGGCGACTGGCGGGACTGGGACTGCCGGGACGGGCGGCGGCCGGTACGGGCGGAGCCGGGCACCGTGATCGCGGTGCCGCCGGGCTGTCCGCACGCCTTCGCCAACCGCTCGGACACGCCGGCGCGGATGTTCTTCCAGGCGTCCCCGCCGCCGGACCACGAGCGCTACTTCGAGGAGCTCTTCGCGATCCTCGACGATCCGGGGCCGCTGGACCACGCGGCCATCGCGGCCCTGCGGCTGCGCTACGACATCGAGCAGCTCACGCCGATGCGGCACCGCGAACCGTAGTGCGGCGGGGCGCCGGGCCGGCGGCGGCCAGCGCCTCGCCGACCAGGCGGACGCCGCGGGCGAGCCGGCCGAGCTGGGCCAGCTCGACGGCGTACATGCGGATGGTGTTCTCGATGACCGCGTCGACCACGCCGAGGGCGGGCAGTTCGACCCGGCTGGTCTCCAGGGCGACCCGGACGGCCCGCATCTCGTGCTGGATCTGGAGCTGGGCGTGGCGGGCGAGCAGGACGTGGTGGCGGGTGAGCGTCGAGTAGCCGGCGTAGCGGGCGGGCAGCAGGTCCCGCAGCCACCGGGTGGCCGTGCGCTCCCAGTCGTGCGTGCCCGGGGACTTGACCTGACAGGGCCAGTCCGGGCTGAGCGTGGTGAGGACCGTCTGTGTCATCTCGTCGCTTCCAAGGGTGGCGAAACTCTGATCGAGAGGTGGTGCGGCGGACCCGGCCTAGGGGTTGGCCGGGTCCACCGCGGGGCGCTCTGCGGCGTGCGAGAGCCGGGGCGAACACGTCGGGTACGGCGCGAGGAGGGAGCGCCGGCTCCTGGTGTTCCGGAGGACGTAGGGGTTCGTCTCCGTTCGGTTGGCATCGGATGACCCGAGCGCCGTATGAAGTAAATATATATACCGTCGAGTAAGCAAGGGCATGAAAAATTTCATGCATCGTGCAGGTGCGCAAAAGCTCCCGTCCGGGCGGCGCCGGACCGGGTGACATCCGCTGTCAGGGAGCCGTCAGAGGAAGAAATTGTGCAGGTCGGCGACCTGCTCGTAACTCTCCAGACGCGCCTGGGTACGCTCCGGATCCGCGTCGGCCATCGCCTGGAGCAGGGCCGCCGCCAGCACGCCCGGCGCCGCGTACGAGTCGAAGACCAGCCGGGAGCCGGTGCCGGCCGTCAGGGCCACGTCCGCCTCCTCGACCAGCGGCCCCAGGGTGAGGTCGGTGATCAGGGCGACCTTCAGCCCGGTGCTCCGGGCGGCCCGCAGGGCGGCCAGGGTCTCCTTGGCGTGCCGGGGCATGGCGAAGGCCAGCACCCAGCTGCCGCCGGCCGCCCGGGACTGGAGCAGCGCGTCGTACGCCACGCTGCCGCCGCGGGTGACCACCCGCACGTCCGGGTGGATCCGGCGCGCGGCGTACGCGAAGTACTCCGCGAGCGAGACCGAGATGCGCAGGCCGAGCACGGTCAGAGGGACCGAGCGGGCCAGCTCGCGGCCGATGTCCAGGACCTGGTTGGTGTCGGCCAGCAGCCGCCGGACGTTCTCCAGGTTGGCGATCTCGGCGTCCACCGCGGCCTGGAGTTCGTTGCGGCGGATCTCCTCGCGGCTCTCCGGGGAGCCCGCGACGGCGCTCAACGCCATCGGCTGCAGCACCTCGCGCAGCGCCGGGTACCCGCTGAAGCCGAGGGCGGTGGCGAACCGGGTCACCGACGGCTGGCTCACCCCGACCCGCTCGGCGAGCTCGGTGATGGAGAGGAAGGCCGCCTCGGTGAGGTGGTCGATGAGGTACTGGGCGATCCGCCGCTGGCCGGGCGAGAGCCGATGGCCGTCGAAGAGCGCGCGGACCCGGTCCGCCGGGACGCGGTCGTGGTCCACCGACTGCCCGGCCGGCGTGATCGCCGCCGCCTGCGCGCGTGCCTGCTGCCCCGATGGCACCGGTGCGCCTCCTTCTCCCCCGCTCGCGTTCCAACATAGCTCACGGTCTGCGACGGAACCGGGCAGGTTGATCTTCCGCCGGGTCCGGTGCGCCGGGGCGTCCGCGCTTTCCGCTCACCTGTCCGGTCCGGTCCGAAATGATCACTCGATCGGGTCGTGTTCCCCGCCGGGAACGGGGAAGGGCGTTCCGCCCTGCCATGATCGACCGGCTACACCGCCCCCGCCCTCCGCAACCGGCAACGGCCTTTCCGTGACCGGCACTTCCCCGTGCCGTGACGCCCCGTCGGACGCCTGCGGACCGGGGGCCGTACCCCACTCCCCCGCCGTCCGCACCGATGAGGAGCACCATGAGGGCCCCGACCCACCGCCCCGACCGCAGGAAGCTGGCCGCCCGCTGCCGGGCGATCACCGAGGACCCGGCCTTCGGCGTCCTGGTCTTCGCGGTGATCCTGTGCAACGCCGCGCTCCTGGGGGCCGAGACGTACAGCGGGCTCGCGGTCGAGTACCGGCAGGCGCTGACGGCGGCCGAGCGGTGCTGCCTGGCGGTGTTCACGGTGGAGATGCTGCTGCGCGCCGGCGCGCACGCGGACCGGCCGAAAGCTTTCTTCCGGGACCCCTGGAACCTCTTCGACCTGGCGGTCGTGCTCTGCGCCTTCGTACCGCTGGTGCGCGAGAACACCACCGTGCTGCGGCTGCTGCGGCTGGCCCGGGTGCTGCGCACCGCGCGGTTCCTGCCCCAGCTGCGGGTCCTGCTGGTGGCGGTGGGCCGCAGCCTGCCCGGCACCCTGAGCTTCCTCTTCGTCGGAGCGCTGGTGCTGTACGTCTACGCCATGGTCGGCTGGGTCTGCTTCGCCGGGCCCGACCCGGCCCACTTCGGCTCCATCGGCCGGGCCATGCTCACGCTCTTCCTGCTCACCACCCTCGACGGGCTCGGCGACGCGGTGCACGCGGGCCTGGAGATCTCCCGGCTCTCCCTCCTCTACTACGCCTCGTACGTCCTGCTGGCCTCCTTCGTCCTGGTCAACGTCCTGATCGGAGTGGTGCTCAACTCGCTGGACGAGGCCAAGGAGATGGAGGCGGAGGCCAACCGGCTCGCGGCGCTGGAGGCCGAGGGGCCGCTCGGTCCGGAGGAGGTGCGGTCCCGGATCGTCACCGCCCGGCGGGCCCTGGACGACCTCGAAGCCTCGCTGGGCGTCCTGGGGACGCCCGCGGACCGGCCCCTGGAGCCGGTCACCAGCCGTGCTGGGGCGGGCCGATGACCCGCTGTCCGATCTGCCCGGCCAGCCACTCGGCCCGGTCGGTCTCCCGCGGGCCGACGTGCACGAAGACGGTGTGGTCCGCGGCCGGCGCGCCGTCCAGGTAGATGTCCCGGTGGTTGAAGACCACCTGCACGTCGGCGTACTTGGGCCCGGCGGCCAGCCCGAGCTCCGGCACCGGCGGCCAGCACAGCCACCACCAGCCCAGCTCGGCGGGGGTGGACCCGACCAGCTCCAGCAGCTCCGCGTCGAGCCGGCCCGGCGCGACGTCCTCGAAGCGGAGGGTCAGCGGCAGGTGGGGCTCGATCGCGTACGGCGGCTCCGGCCGCCAGCCCTCCGGCAGCTCGCGCGGGGCCTCGCCCTCGGGCGGCGGCCCCAGCTCCAGGTCCGTGACGTAGCCGTGCCGGAAGAGCGGCCGGCAGCGCTCGACGTCCGCCCCGGTGGGCAGCTGGACCTCGCCGTGCATCGCCGTCCTGGGCGTGGTGCCGATCGCGGCGAGCCGGCCGGCCGTCGCGTGGGCCTCGTGGACGTCGGTGGTACGGAAGACCGGTACCGCGCGGGTGTTCCCCATACGGGGGATCTTCCCAGGGCGTCCTTGTCGGCGCACCGTCATTTTCCGTGACGGCGGAACCCCGAAGGTGCTTTCGAACGTCAAGCAGGGCAGACGAGGAGCACGGCACGGCGGACCGGCAGCAGGCGGTCCGGCACGAAGTGAAGCAAGGCGGCGCGACGGATGACGGCGGTACCGGTCGAGGGCGACGAGCCCGACACCCGGCAGGACGACAAGCACGAAACGGCGGGGGCGCCCGACACCGCCCCGACGGACGCGGCCGGCAGCGGTCCCGCGCGGGCCGCCGCCCCGGAGGAGGCCGTCGAACCCACCGGGGCCCCGGCCCCCGCCCCGTCGCCTGACGAGGACTCGGCTGACGCCGGGGCGACGGCCGCGGAGACCTCCCCCGCCGCCGACACGGACCCGTCCGCCCCGGACGGCCCCCTCGACGAGGGATCCGCGTCCACGGCCGACGACACGGCGGCGACCGCGCCGCAGGAGGAGACCGCCCCGGCCGCCACCGACGCCCCGTCGGATCCCGCCGACGGGAGCGACCGCAGGCCGGAAGCGGAAGCCGAGGAGCACACCACCGGGGCGGAGCCGGACACCGTGGCGGACGACGACTCCGCCGAAGCAGGCTCCGGCGAGGGCGACGACGTCGCCGCAGAAGCCGACGCCACGGCCGTGACCGCGAACCCCGAGGAGGACACGACCGCCGCCGAAGCGGCCGCCGACGAGGGCGAAGCCACCGCGGCAGCCGACGCCGAGGACGACGCCGTGACCGCGGGCCCCGAGGACACGCCTGCGCCCGCGGGTGACGGCGGCGGCGAAGCCGCCCCGGAGGACACGGCCGACCCCTCGTCCGAGGACGAGGGAGAGCGTGGGACCGAAACCGCCGCGCCCGCCGACGAAGCGGCCCCGGAGGCCGCTGCGGAGGAGAAGGACGGGGACGAGGAGGCCGGTGCCGGGACCGACGCCCCGGGCGAGGAGGCCGAGCCCGCGGCGACCGGGGGCCCGGTCAAGGCCGAGACGGACGCCGAGCGGACCAGCACGTTCGTCGCGCTCAAGCCGCTCGAGGCGGCCCGGGAGCGGCCGACCTGGGCGACCGCGGCCGACAAGGCCGAGGCGCCGGCGAAGGACAGCGGCGCCCCGAGCGCCGGGGCGGCCAAGGACGGCGCCACCGAGGCCGAGAAGCCCGAGGTCAAGAAGCCCGGGCCCACCGCGGTCGCCGCCGCGGAGGCCACCGCCGCGGTGCCGCTGCCGGAGCTCACCAAGGAACAGCCGCTGCCGCCGCTGGACCTGCTGGCCCAGCTCACCAACACCCCGCCGCCGCCCGAGACCCCGGTCCGGACCTGGACCCGCCGCGTCAAGATCTGGACCCCGCTGCTCCTGCTGGCGGTCGGCGCCTTCGCGACCGTACAGGCGCTGCGCCCGCTGCCCGCGCCCGAGCTGACCACCGACGGAGCCGCCGCCTCCTTCACGGCCGAGGGGAACCTCACGCTCCCGTGGCCCGCCGCGGGCCAGGGCGCGATCCGGGTCCAGGGCAGCGGCGACGTCGGGACGTTCGGGCCCCAGAAGCCCGTCCCCACCGCCAGCGTCGCCAAGATCATGACCGCGTACGTCGTCCTCAAGGGGCACCCCCTCAAGAAGAACGAGGAAGGCCCGAAGATCACCGTCGACGACAAGACGGTCCGGGACGGCACCGCCGGGCACGAGTCCCGGATCCGGGGGCTGGACGTCGGCAGCAAGTTCAGCCAGCAGGACATGCTCAAGATGCTGATGATCCCCTCGGGGAACAACATCGCCCGGCTGCTGGCCCGCTGGGACACCGGCAGCGCCACCGAGGCGGCCTTCGTGGCGAAGATGAACGCCGCCGCCAAGGACCTCGGCATGACCAACACCACGTACACCGACCCCAGCGGCCTGGACGCGAAGACCGTCAGCACCGCCGTCGACCAGCTCAAACTGGCCGAGGCGGTCATGAAGTTCGACGTCTTCCGCAAGATCGTCTCGCTGCCGAACGCGAAGGTCCCGGGCCTGGCCGAACCGCTCAACAACAACAACGACGACCTGCTCCTGGCCGGCCTCAGCATCAAGGGCATCAAGACCGGCTCCAGCTCGCCGGCCGGCGGCACCCTGGTGTGGGCCGCGTACAAGACGGTCGGCGACAAGACCCCGCTGATCATCGGCTCGATGATGGACCAGCACGCCCCCGGCCCCGACATCGACGGCGCCGACAGCCTGAAGCTGGTCAAGGCGAACAGCCAGAAGGTGATCGAGGCGGTGCGCGAGGCGCTGGCCCCCGTCACCGTCGTCAAGAAGGGCCAGGTCGTCGGCTACCTCGACGACCGGCTGGGCGGCCGCACTCCCCTGGTGGCGACCCGGGACGTCCAGGTCGTCGGCGTGCCGGGGCAGAAGCTCGCGCTGACGCTGGGCGACGGCGGCAAGGGCGTGCCGCACGAGGCGAAGGCCGGTACCCCGGTCGGGACGCTGACCATCGGCAGCGGCCCGGACACCGCCACCGTCCCGGTCGCGGTGCAGGGCGAGCTGTCCGCCCCGTCGTTCGGGGCGAAGCTGACCCGGCTGGGATAGCACGGACCGGGGTGGCGTGGGCTCGGGTCACCGGCCCACGCCACCCGGCTCACGGCCGTGGCAGATCGGCCGTCTTCGGCATCAGGTCGCTCTTCACCGGGTCTCCGGGAACCACCCGCACCGGGACGCCCCCCGTCAGCTTTTCCAGCTCGTGGCGGAACGCCTCCGACGCCGCCCCGGCCTCGCTGGACTCGAAGCGGACACCAGAGCCGTCGTGTTCGGCGGTGCCCGTGTAGAGGGGGAAGGCGAGGTGCTTCGCCGTGATGACCTTGTCGACCGCGGCCATCAGCCGCCGCTCGGTGAAACGGGCCCAATAGAGGTCGACATGGCCCAGGTCCACCGTCGGGTCGGCCTTCTTCGCCGCGGCCATGAGGTCCCGGCCCCGCTCCAGGTCGGTGACGCACAGCGTCACCCGGTCGCCGGCCCCGTTCCTGGCCTGGGTCGAGTAGACGTCCGCGAAGGCACCCATGCCCTGGTCCCCGATCGCCTGGGCGAGCGCCATCGTCCTGGGGTCGTCGGCGGGCGTCCCGTCGACGGTGGTGGGGGCGGCGCCGGTGTCCGCCACCTCGCCGGGGCAGGCCGGTCCGGCGGAGCGGGGCTTGGCCGGCCCCTCCCCCACCACCGGCTGCCGTCCGGTGCCGGGCCCGTCCCCCGTCGCCGAACCGCAGCCGACGAGCAGTACGGCGCTCCCGGCAACCGCCGCGCACAGCAGGGCCGTTCTTCTCTTCACAGAGGTGGTGCAGGGCATGGTTCCCCCGGTGTCTCGGTCCACGTCCCGGGCCGGTCGTGCCCGGGCGCGACTGTGACGTGCCGCCCCGGTCACCGGTTCCACACGTACCCCCGCCGTCCCGCTCTGGGTAACCTCCCGCCATGGACGTGGACATGGTGGGGCTGACCGGGCGGGTCACCGGGACGGTGGGGCCCGGGCTGGTGGGCGAGGTGATCGTGCGGGTCCGGGGCGGCGCGGAGCACTTCCTCGCGTACCCGGCGCTGGGGAGCGAGCGGATCGAGGTGGGCACGGTCGTGACGATCGTGGAGTACCTGCCCCCGCGGACGGTGTACGTGAGCGCCGCGTACGGCATCTGACCGCGCGGGCGGGCCGGAAGACGCCCGGCGGGACCCGCGCCGACCTGTATGTATCAAGATTGCGATAAAGATCCTGCGGTCTCTTCACCCCGACCCCGGCGAGGAGCAGTATCCGGTCAGCGGCGCCGATCGGGCGCCGCACTAAGGGGGCGTTGCCGATGGTCATCGGCGTCGTGGCGGGCGTGGTGCTCGCCGGACTACTGGTTCTGATCGGCCTGTTCAAGCTGATGTGGCGGGTGGCCGAGCCGAATGAGGCCCTGGTCATCTCCGGCTCGGCCCACAAGACCGAGGGCCTGGGCGAGGGCATGGGGTTCCGGATCGTCACCGGACGCGGAACCCTGGTCATCCCGGGCGTGCAGGCGGTCCGCAAGCTGTCGCTGGATCTCAACGAGACCATGCTGTCGGTGGACTGCGTGACCCAGCAGGGCATTCCGCTGCGGGTCAAGGGCGTGGTCATCTTCAAGGTCGGCGACGACTTCGTGTCGATCGCGAACGCCGCGCGGCGCTTCCTCGACCAGCAGAAGATGATGCCGGAGCGGGTGCACATCGTCTTCGCCGGTCATCTGCGCTCGATCGTGGGCGGTCTGACGGTCGAGGACATGATCCGCGACCGGGAGAAGCTGACCGGGCAGACCCGGGCCGCCTGCGGTACGGAGATGGAGAAGCTCGGCCTGATCGTCGACTCGCTGCAGATCCACGAGATCGAGGACCCGACCGGGTACATCAAGAACCTCGCGATGCCGCACGCCGCGGCCGTGCAGCGGGACGCGCGGATCGCGCAGGCGGAGGCCAACCGGCTGGCGACCGAGGCCGAGCAGACCGCGCAGGCGCGGATGGCGGAGGCCACCCGGGACAGCGAGATCCTGCAGGCCGGGTACCAGGCCGAGCGGGACAAGGCGGCGGCCGCGGCCCGGCAGGCGGGTCCGCTGGCGGACGCGGCGGCCCGGCAGGAGGTCGTGGTCCAGGAGACCCGGGTGGCGGAGCTGGAGGCGCACCGGCGCGAGCAGCAGCTCCAGGCGGACGTCCGCAAGCCCGCGGACGCGCAGGCGTACGAGAAGCGGACGCTGGCGGAGGCGGAGCGCGACGCGCGGATCTCGGCGGCGCAGGCCAAGGCCCGGGAGACCGAGCTCGCGGCGGCGGCCGAGGCGACCCGGGTCAAGACGGCCGCGGCCGCCGAGGCCCAGGCCACCGAGGCGCGGGGCGTGGCGGCGGCCAAGGCCACACGGGCGACCGGCGAGGCGGAGGCGGCGGCCACCCAGGCCAAGGGTCTCGCCGCGGCCGAGTCGGCGCGGGCGGCGGGTCTGGCGGAGGCCGAGGCGATCAAGGCGCGGGCCGCGGCGCTCGCGGAGAACCAGGAGGCGGTGGTCGCCCAGCAACTCGCCGAGAACTGGCCGGAGATCGTGGCGGCCGGGGCCGGGGCCTTCGGCAACGTCGAGCACATGGTGCTGCTCAACGGCGCGGAGGGCATGTCGGAGATGTTCGCCAAGGCGCTGACCATGGGCGGCACCGGGCTGGGCCTGGCCCGGCAGCTGCTGTCGTCGATGAACCAGCAGGGCGCCGCGGGCCAGTCCGCGGAGAGCCGGAACGGCCGGGCCGCGGCGAACGGTCACGCGGTGCCGGCCGGGGCCGGGGAGGTCCCGGCGGCCCGGATCCCCATCGCCGACGGCGACGGGGACGCGGACCGGTCCTGACACGACGGAGCCGGTGGCCCCCCGTTCGGGCGGGGGGACACCGGCTCCGTGCTGCCCGGCCGCCGCTCAGCGGCCGGTGGCCGGCCGGGTCAGCGGCGGACCTTCCAGTGGACCGAGTCCTTGAGCGTCGCGGCGATCTTCGGGTCGCGGACCGACCTGGTCGGATCCGTGACCGTGACGGTCAGCTTGTGCGTGAGCGCGTCCGACAGGTGCAGCGAGGAGACGCTGACACTGGTCTTGCCGTCCAGCGAGCGGACCGCCTTGCCGTCCAGGTACCAGCGGACCGTCAGCTTGCGGCCCGAGGAGGTGACCAGGTGCGGCACGGTGAGCTTGGCGCTCTTGCCGGTGCGCAGCGTGGTGCCGGTGGGGGTGACCGCGGTGGCGATGCGCGCGTGCCGGTAGAAGCCGGCGATCATCGACTCGACGCCGGGCAGGTTGAAGGGCACGCCCAGGATGCGCATCAGCGAGTTCTCGGTGGGGCGGTAGAGGCCCTTGGTGTAGTAGCCGGCGCCCTCGAAGGCGCCGACCTTGCCACCGTCGGGGGACTTCTCACCGATCCAGCGGTACCACTTGGCGCGCCGGTCCTTCAGGCGGGCGGCGGTGTAGATCGAGATGTTGGACTCCCAGGCCTCGGGGCCCGTGTACGTGTCGTACGGGTAGTCGTACTCGTCCGCGAGCTTGCCGAGGGAGTGGCCGGTCTCGTGGATCGCGACCTGCTCGGAGTCCTCGTTGTTGGCCGAGGCGGTGGAGATGCCCTCGTAGCCCAGCTTCGGGTTGGGCTGGTTGTAGCCGGCGCCGCCGTACTTGGAGCTGTTGGCCAGGACCAGGACGAGGTCGGCCGCGGGGGCCTTGGCCACGTACTTGTCGACCTTGGTCTGGTCGATGCAGAGCAGCCGCTCGGTCTTCTCGCACCAGAAGTACGAGCCGAGGGCGGTGTCGCGGTGGACGCCCTTGGTCGGGTCGCCGGAGACGCCGGACTGGTTGGAGACGGCGTCGACCGTCCAGACGTTGAAGAGCTTCTGGTAGGTCTTGTACGGCTCGACCTTGAGCAGCGCGGCCCACTTGGCCTTGGCCGCGGCGTGGAAGCTGCCGAGCTGGGAGGCCTTGTAGCCGTCGCCGACGACTACTACGTCCAGCCGGTCGCCGGTGCGGCCGTTGTCGACGATCTTGGTGACCTTGCCGTCGGCGGCGCGGTCGGCGGCCGAGAGCGGGGCGCTCAGGGCGCCCGCCCGGCCGCCGGCCGGCACCTCGATGTGGCCGGAGCCGGCCTGGGTGCCGCCCTCCGGGCCGGGTATCTCGACCTCGACGGTGGGTCGGGCCGTCGGTTCGGGACCGGCGAGTGCGGCGCCGGGCGTGGCGGCCAGGACGGCGGTCGCGGTCACGGCCACACCGGCGGCCGCAAGGGTTCGGCGCAGGGATGCGCGCATGAAGGTCTCTCCCCGTGGTGCGAGTTAAGTCATTTGATAACTTCAATGAACGGGGTGCTTAACTTATGCGGAGCGTGAAGCTCTGCGCAATGGCGTACTGCCCGTAACGGGCGGCGAGTTGACGGTCCGAGGGGGACAGCAATGGACGAACCGGTCGAGATCGGGCGCCGCGTGCAGCGACTGCGCGCCGAGCGCGGGCTGACCCAGAAGCAGCTGGCCGAGCCCGCGTACACCCCCGCGTACATCTCCACGCTCGAGGCGGGCAAGGTGCGCCCCTCGGAGGCCGCGCTGCGCTACCTCGCCGAGCGGC
The DNA here is from genome assembly GCF_040684615.1 of Streptomyces sp. NPDC089919. Classification (NCBI taxonomy): domain Bacteria; kingdom Bacillati; phylum Actinomycetota; class Actinomycetes; order Kitasatosporales; family Streptomycetaceae; genus Streptomyces; species Streptomyces sp. NPDC089919. The sequence continues at coordinate 43,774 of NZ_JBFBGK010000016.1, read as the reverse complement.
TGGGCGCCAGCTACGACGAGCTGGCCACCGGGCGGCCGGCCCGGCTGGCCACCGAGCTGCGGCTGGCACTCACCGACGCACAGCTCGAACTGGCCGCCGGCACCGCCGACGCGGCCGCGGTCCGCTACCGCCGCGTGCTGACCGACGCCGAACACCTGGGACTGCCGGCCGAGCAGGCCGAGGCCCTGCTCGGACTCGGCGACTGCGCCCTGGAGACGGGCGAACTGGCCGACGCCCGGCGGCACTTCGAAGCGGCCGAGCGGCTGCTGGCCGACCAGCCGCTGCCCCGCCGGGCCCGGGCGGTGCGCGGCCGGGCGGTGGCCCACCTGCTCGCCGGCGAACTGCGCTACGCCTGCTACCTGCTGGAGTCCGCCATCGACGAGCTCGGCAGCCGGGGCCTGGCCGATCCCGAGGCGCTGCTGCTCCTGTACGCGGCGGTCATCGGCCCGTACATCGACATGGGCGCGCACGCCCGGGCCGCCCACGCCGCCGAGCTGGCCCTGGCGCTGGCCCCCCGGGTCGCGGACCCGGCCCTGGTGGCGGGGATGCACCGGCAGGTGGCGCGCACCTTCCTGGCGGAGGGCCGGCTCGCCGACGCGGACGAGTCACTGGCCAAGGCACAGGCCGTCTACGCCCAGCTCCGGCTCAGCACCGACCTGGCGCACTGCCACTGGATGCGCGGCTACGTCCAGGCCCAGCACGGCGATCTGGAGGTGGCGGAGCGGGAGTTGCGCACGGCCCGCCAGATGCTCACGGCCCGGCGGGCGGTGCTGTTCGCCGCCCAGGTGGAGGTGGAGCTGGCCGACGTGCTGCGTCGGCTGGGCCGGTACGAGGAGGCGGCCGGGCTGCTGTCGGCCCTGCTGGACCTGGACGAGGAGCACGGCACCGTGCACGCCGGCGGCGCGCACCGGCTGCTGGGGCTGATCGCCGAGGAGCGCGGGGACGCCCGGGGCGCGGAGGAGCACTACGTCCGCGCCCTGGCCCTGCTGGGGCGCAGCGGGGCCAGCGGCGACCTGGCGGACCTGTGCCGGCTGCTGGGCGACCTGCTGCGGCGGGCCGGGCGTACCGAGGAGGCGCTGGAGGTCTACCGGACCGGGCTCGGCCACCGCGCCGCGCCGGGCACCACGACGCTGGGCCCGGCACCGGCCGCGCCCGGGCCGCCCGCCGTCCTCGCTCCCCCGGCGCGGCCGGTCAGCGGGTGAGCGCCGAGGCCAGCTGCGGGTAGTCCAGCACCAGTCCGTGCTCGTCCACCTCCAGATCGCTGCGGAAGGACCCGGACTCGTAGCGGATCCGGGCGCCGTGCTCGGCCGACGCCAGGTGCGTGTACCGCTGTCGCAAGGGCCGTACGGACAGGTCCGGTACGGACACCCAGGCCATCAGGAACTCCCGCGGGGCGGCCTCGGCCCGGCGGTGCAGCCCGTGCCGGAGCACCGGCATGGTGTTGGTCAGCGGACACAGCCCCAGGTCGCAGTCGAGTGCGTCGTCGAGGTCGGGGCGGGGGGTGCCGTCGGCGGTCCACTGGCCCGCCTCGTCCCGCCGCAGGTCCAGGCTGGTGGTGCCGGTCCCGGTCTGCACCGTCACCTCCAGCCGCCGGGTCACGAAGTCCTCGCCGGTCTGGAGGGCGTACGTCACCCAGTAGGGCTCGGGCGTGAGGCCCACCGCCCGCCCGCGGGCCCGCAGGGCCGTCGGGCCGAGGTCGATCCAGGAGGTCTCGCAGCCCCGGCTGGCCATGACCTCCCAGGTGCGTACATACCGGTGCATCAGGGTCGAATCACTCATGGGGCCACCCTACGACCGATCATGATCGACTCACGGCACCGGGCGAGGGGTTCGGCGATCGACCGGCGGACCGGGCCGCCGCTGGGCAGACTGGACGGCCGAGGAAGCGGCCGGCGGGCCGCCGGGGAAAGGGGAGGCCGTGGTGCGACTGCGCGCGGCGCGGGCCGGGGAGGCACGCGAGCTGAGCGCCCTCGTCATGCGCTCCAAGGCCCACTGGGGCTACGACCGGGCCTACCTTGCGGCCTGTGCGCCGGCGCTGCTGATCGGCGAGTCGGAGCTGGCCGCCCGCCGGATCGTGGTGGCCGAGGACGACCGGGGGCCCCTGGGGGTCAGCTCCCTCGAAGGCAGCCCCCGGGGCCCCGAGCCGGCCGCGGAGCTGGGGCTGCTCTTCGTCGCGCCCGGGGCGATGGGCCGCGGGGTGGGCCGCCGGCTGTACCGGGACGCCCTGGCCCGGGCCGGTGAACTGGGCTTCGCCCGGCTGCACATCGCCGCCGACCCCCATGCCCGGGCCTTCTACCGGGCCATGGGCGCCCGCCCGGTACCGGCCCGCGACGGCCTGCCCTGCTTCGAGGCGGTGCCCGCCCCCGAGCCCGGCTGGGTACGGGCCTGGACCGGCGGCGGCCGGGCCGTGCACCTGGGCAACGTCGCCGAGTTCAACGCGCAGTTCGGCCGCACCCGGCCGGAGCCGGCGGGCCGGACCGAGGACCACTACGCCTGCCTGGCCGCCTTCTACAGCCCGCACCCGGCGGCCCTGGTGCTGCCGCTGTCCGTGCCGCGGCCGTGGCTGGCGCTGGTCGCCCGCCGCCTGGAGTGGGACGAGGTGGAGCTCTACGACGGCCTGGCCGAGGAGGGCGCCCCGCTGACGGCCGCGCTCCGGGGCCGACCGGCGCTCGCGGCGCGGCTGCGCGGCCTCGGGCTGCCGGTGATCCCCTGGGGACGGGCCGGGGCGGACGCGGGCCTGCGCTACGAGTCCAAGTCGGCGGCCAACGCGCTCTTCCGGCGACTGGTCGGCACCGGCGGCCACCCCGGGATCCGGGTGCCGGAGCAGACCCGGGTCCCGGGCCGGCGGACCGCCGCCCGGCTGCTGACCGACCGCGCCCGGGCCGGCTCGACCACCGTCCTCAAGACCGAGCACGGGGTCGGCGGCTCGGGCACCACGGTCGTCACGCCGGGACGGCTGCGCGCCCTCGGCGGACCGCGCTCGGTGGTGCGCGCCCTGCCCCGGGGCCCGCTGCTCGTGGAGGAGTTCGTACCGGCCGACGGGGCGTACGGAGACCTGACGTACGACGGGTTCGTCGACGGCGCCGGCCGGGTGCACGAGGTCGGGTCGGCGGTGATGGAGGTGGCGGGCACGGCCTACCAGGGCGCCACCGTGGGCCCCGGGGCGGTGCCTACCGCACTCGCCGCGGCCGCCGGGGACTTCGGCCGGGCGGTGGGGGACGTGCTCGCCGCGGAGGGCTACCGGGGCTGGTACGACGTGGACTTCGTCGCGGACCCCGAGGGGCGGCTGGCGCCCACCGAGACCAACCTCCGGCTGACCGGCCCCTCGGTGGCCTTCATGGTCAAGGCCCGGCTCGACCGGCTGCGCGGGGCCGGGCACCTGGTCCGGATCGTCGACCGGGTGCCGCTCGGCGCCCGGCTGGCCGAGGCGGAACTGGTCGCCTTCCTCGACCGGTTGGGGGCGGCCTGCGCGGCGCTGGACGCCCTGCTGATCCCGGCGGTGCCGACCGCCGCCCGGGCTCCCGCCCCCTATCTGGGCGTCCTGCTGGCCGCGTACACCTGGGCCGCGCTGGAGGCCGCCGACGCGCTGGTACGACGGGAGGCGGCGGCCCTGCGGGCGATGTTCGGGGAGCCGGAACTGCTCTGAGCCGGGGCCGGGCCGGGCGAGCCCCGGCCCGGTGTCGGTCCGGCGTCAGTCCGCGAAGGCCTCCGCCGGCCTGCGGGTGGCCCAGACGGCCACCACCCCCGCCGCGATCATCAGCGGGATGTTGAAGGTGTAGACCAGGGCGGCCTGCCGGGGCCAGTCGTGCTTGTCGGCCAGCCGGTAGAAGTTGTCCTGGGGCCACCACGCGGCCAGCAGCCACACGACGGCCAGGTGGGCGGCGGCGGTCAGCCCGCGCGAGCGGCCCGAGCGCAGCATCCGCTCCCGGCCGGTGAAGAGGAAGACCACCCCCGCCCCGAAGGCCAGGCACTCGCAGCAGTACAGCAGGAAGAAGAGGAAGTTCCAGGGGCCGGGCACCCCGCCGAGCTCGGTGGCGCCCGGCCACAGCAGGGAGGTGAACATCAGGGCGACGGCACCCAGCAGGATGCTGACGCAGCCCGCGGCGCAGCCCGCGGCCCCTTCGGCGTCCCCGGCCGCGCCGGCGGTCTTGACCCCGCGGACCCCGGCCGCCCCGGCCGGCTGCGGCAGGGCCGTGCGGTCCTCCTGCCCGGCCCGGTTGCGCGGCAGCGCCCGCAACCGCACCACGGCCTTGGGCAGGTCCTCCTCGGCCACCCGGCCGGCCAGGTGGCCGCGCAGCTCGGTGGCGGTGGGCAGGCCGCGCGCACCGACCGCTCCCACGGCCGGGGTCAGGTACGCCACCAGGGTCGACCGGAAGGCCCCGTCGTCGACCACGGCCAGCACGGCGGCGCCGACGCCGGGGTGGCTCCGGATCTCCGACTCGACCCGGTAGCCGTCGACGGTGCGCTTGCCGGCCCGGATCCGGTCCCGGCCGCGGCCGCCGAACTCCAGCAGCCCGTCCGCCCGCAGGGTTGCGCGGTCCCCGGTGGCCACCGGGGCGTCCCCGTCCGGCGGGGTCAGCCACAGCTCGCCCTTCGGGGTCTGTGCGCTCCAGCCGGGGAAGGGCGTGCCCAGCAGGGCGACCCCCTCGGGGTGCTCGGCCGGCCCGGCGAGCTGCGCGATCTCGAAGTGGGTCCCGGCTCCGGCGCATTCGGCGGTGCCGTAGACGCCCAGCAGCCGCACGCCCGGGCGCAGCCGGCGCTGGAGGGCGGCCTGCTCGTCGAGGTAGTACCGCGCACCGGTGACGGTGACCAGCCGCAGGGTGGCGAGCGGGTCCGGGCCGGGGCGGGCCGGCGGGTCGGGGAGCCGTCCGGCGGTGCCCGGGTCGGTGTGCAGGACGGTGACGTCCTCGGCGGCGATCAGCCGGGCGAGCGCGGCGCCGTCCGCGCCGCCGGCGGGCCCGCCCGCGGGGAGCACGAGCGTCCCGCCGGTGCACAGGGCGCGGGTCCAACCGGCCGCGAAGGACAGCCCGTCGGGCCGGCCGGTGATCAGGTGCCGGTCCCCCGGCGCCAGCCGGCAGACCTCGGTCCAGCCCTCGAGGGCGGCGGCCAGCCGGGCCTGGCCGACCGGTACCGGCCGGATGCCCTCGGCCCCGCTGAGGAGGACGGCGGCCGTCTCCCCGGGGGCGGCCGCCCGGCCGTCCCGCGGCGGGCCGTCCGCGAGGTCCGCCGGGTCCTCGTCGAGGGCGAGGACGTGCGCCGGTCCGCCGTCCTCGAAGCGGGCCCGGTGCCGGTCCTCCGCGAGCAGCACCCAGGGGCGTATCGCGGCCAGCGCGCGCACGGCCGTGCGCGGGGACTCCGGGTCGAGCACGGCAAAGGCACCGCCGGCCTTGAGCGCGGCCAGCAGACCGGCCAGGACCTGCTCCGGACGGCTGCCGGCCACTGCCACGATCCCGCCCGGGGGCAGTCCGCGGGCGGTCAGCCGGCGGGCCAGCCCCTCGGCGCGCCGGTCCAGTTCGCGGTAGGTGAGCCGGGTGTCGCCGACCACGACGGCGGGGGCCGCCGGGGTGTCGCGCACCCGGCGCTCGAAGAGTCTGATGACGGTGTCGGTGGTGCGGGGACCGGGGCCCCCGGACTCGGATGCCTGCGTCATGCCCCGATGATGGCACCGCTCACCGACATCCACCGGGGGTCCGGCGGGACCCCGGACCAACCTGTGACACAGGGCCGTTCAGCGGCCGCCGGCCACCCGCAGGACCGTCCCGGTGGTGTACGAGGCGTCGGGCGAGAGCAGCCAGGCCACCGCGGCCGCCACCTCGTCGGCCTCGCCCGCGCGGCGCAGCGGGATGCCGGGGGCGGCCCGGGCCGCGCGGTCCGGGGCGCCCATCGCGGCGTGCATCTCGGTGTCGATGATGCCGGGGGCGACGGCGTTGACCCGGATGCCGGCCGGGCCCAGCTCCTTGGACAGGCCCACCGTCAGGGCGTCCACCGCGGCCTTGGTCGCGGCGTAGTGGACGTAGTCGCCGGGCGAGCCGAGGGTGGCGGCGGCCGAGGAGATGTTGACGACCGCCCCGCCGGCGCCCAGTTCGCGGGCCGCCTGCCGGCAGCTCAGCAGCACTCCGAGGAGGTTGACGTCCAGCACCCGGCGCAGGTCCTCGGTGCGGGCCCCGGCCAGCGGGCCCAGCGGTCCGGTCACCCCGGCGTTGTTGACCAGCCCGGTGACCGGCCCGAGTTCCCGCCGGGCGGTGTCGAAGAGCCGCGCCACGTCCTCCTCGACGGAGGTGTCGGCGCGGACGGTGACGCAGCGGGTGCCCGCGGCGCGGGCCTCCTCGGCCACCGTCTCGGCGGCGGCCCGGTCGCTCAGGTAGCCGAGGACGAGGTGGTGGCCCGCGGCGGCCAGCCGGCGGCAGGTCGCCGCGCCGATGCCGCGGCTGCCGCCGGTGACGATGGTGATCCGGTCCGTCATGTACGGAGTCCTTCCCGGTCGTGGTGCCGCGCGCGATCTTCACGGTAGCCGGGGCGGTGCAGCGGGGTGGCGGGCGGGGCCCCGGATCCGGGGCGCGAAGGGGAAGCTCCCCATTCCCTTGTGAATTGTCCGGATACGGGGACTGACGGGACGGGAGCGATGTGTTGGGGTGGGCGGGTCAACACCTTTGCCCGGCAAGACCGTTGGAAGGAATCACTGTGGCTGGATCGATCGACCGCCGTGGCCTGCTCGGCGTCGGCGCGGCCCTGGCGGGGGCCGCCCTGGCCGGTCCGCTCGCCCCGGCCGCCGCCGCGGACGCCCCGCGCCGCCCGGGCCCCGACACGATCGCGACCCCGCCCGGCTTCCAGCCGGAGGGCGTCGCGATCTCCGCCGGGGGCACGCTCTACACCGGCTCCATCCTGGACGGCTCGATCTACCGCGCCGACCTGGCCACCGGCACCGGCCGGGTCATCACCCAGGGGACCGGACCGATCTCGGTCGGGCTGAAGCTGGACCGGCGCGGGCGGCTGCTGGTCGCCGGCGGCGACAGCGGGGAGCTGCGGGTGGTGCACGCCGGCAGCGGGCGGGTGCTGGCCACCCACCGGGCGGCCACCGGCACCACCTTCGTCAACGACGTGGTCGTGGGCTGCGGCGGCGCCTGGTTCACGGACTCCTTCCGCGACGTGCTCTACCACCTGCCCGAGCACCCGGGCGCGGAGCCGGCCGAGCTGCGGTTGGGCGGCGAGTGGCCGGCCACCCCGCCCGGCGGCGCGTACTGGGGCTCCAACGGCATCGGGGTGACCCCCGACGGGCGGGCGCTGCTGGTGGTCAACGACACGGCCGAGGCGCTGTTCCGGGTGGACCCCCGGACCGGGCGCGCGGTGCGCACCGTGCTGGAGGGCGCCGGGTCGGTGGCCAACGGCGACGGGCTACTGGTCCGCGGCCGGACGCTGTACGCGGTGCGGAACTGGTCCTACGCGGTGGACGTCTTCGCCCTGAGCGGCGACGGCTCGCGGGCCGTCTTCACCCGGCGGATCACGGACGAGCGCTTCGACGAGCCCACCACGGCGGCGCTGCACCGCGGCCGGCTGTACGTGGTCAACGCCCGCTTCGACTCCGACTGGAGCGACCCGGCCACGTCCTCCACGATCGTCGCCGTCCCGGCGTGAGGGCGGGCCGGTGCGGCGCCCGGTCCGGGCGCCGCGCCGGCCGCGCGGTCAGCTGCCCTCGGTGATCTTGGGGGCGGGTTCGTTGTGGAACTCGGCCGCGCCGAAGTTCTTCTTGACGTACGCGGCCCAGGAGCCGTCCTGGACCATCTTGCGCAGGGCGGCGTTGATCTTCTTCTGAAGGTCGGTGTTGCCCTTCTTGACGCCGATGCCGTAGTGCTCGTCGCTCATCCGGAGCCCGGCGAGCTTGAACTTCCCGCGGTTCTGCTGCTCCGCGGCGTAGCCGGCGAGGATGGTGTCGTCGGTGGTCATGGCGTCCAGGACGCCGTCCTGGAGGGCGACCACGCACTCCGAGTAGCCGCCGAGCTCCAGCAGGTCGGCCTTCTTGGCGACCTTGTCCTTGACGTTCTGCGCCGAGGTGGAGCCGCTGACCGAGCACAGCCGCTTCTTGTTGAGGTCGGCGGCCTCCTTGATGTCCTTCTCGCCGGCCCGGACCATCAGGTCCTGGTGGGCCAGGAAGTAGGGACCGGCGAAGTCGACCTTCTCCTTGCGCTTCTCGCTGATCGAGTAGCTGGCCGCGACGAACTGGACCTCGTTGTACTCGAGCATCAGCTCCCGGTCGGAGCTGTAGACCTGCTTGAACTCGATCTGCTCGGGCTTGTAGCCGAGCTCCTTGGCGATGTAGGTGGCGACGTCCACGTCGAAACCGGAGAAGGTGCCGCCGTCGGCACGCAGGCCCAGGCCGGGCTGGTCGAACTTGATGCCGATCGAGATCGTCCGGTCCGACTCGCTCTCCCCGCACGAGGTGGCGGTGAGGGCCAGGGTGACGACCGCGACGACGGCACCGGCCTTGGAAACCTTCATGCTGGAACATCCTCCGAGTGGAACGGGTGTGACGCGGGCGTCGGTGGTGCGGGAGCTTCGAGAGGAGGTCCTTGGCACGGTCGCTGCGCTGGCGGCCGAGAGGGCTGCCCGGGAGGAAGCTAAGGATCCGGTCCGCGGACGCGCACTAGATCTGAGCAAGATTTGAGGATAACGATCCGGACAGACCGCAGGTCTTCCCGCGAATGCGGATCATCAGCGAAGATCTGCGGACACCGGACGGACAGCCGGTACCGAATGCGTCAAGAGGGTGTCCCCGGACCGTTTCGCCCCCTAAGGTGCGCTCCGTACCCCGTGGCCCGGCCCGAGGCCGCGGGTGGTCACTCGCGCACAGGGGGGTCCATGCGTAAGAGACACCAGGGGCTGACCGGAGCCCTGGTCCTGGCCATGGCGGCCGCCGGCCTCACGGCGGCGCTGGTGCCGCCGGCCGCCGCGATCACGCCGCCGGTCGCCTTCACCGCCGACGAACTGCCCACCTGGCAGACCAACGGCGTGGTCTGGGCGCTGGCCCAGGCCGGCGGCACGGTCTTCGCCGGCGGCACCTTCTCCGCCGTCCGGCCGCCCGACGGCTCCCCCGGCGCCGCCCAGCAGGCGGTGAACTTCGTCGCGCTCGACGCCGCGACCGGCGCGCCCACCTCCTGCAAGCTCTCCTTCACGGTCGCCGGCGGCACCGCCACCGTCCGCGCCCTCACCCTCTCCAAGGACCAGTCCACCCTCTACGTGGGCGGCTACTTCGGCGCGGTCAACAACGTCCCGGTCAGCAGCATGGCCGCCGTCGACGTGGCCACCTGCACCCCGAAGACCACCTTCCGGCCCAGCTTCCCGGCCACCGTCCGCGCCATCGCCGCCACCGACGACACGCTCTACGTCGGCGGCGACTTCGGCACCGTCGCCGGGGTCGCCCGGCAGCGGTTCGCCGCCGTCGACGCGGCCACCGGCGCCCTGCGGCCCGGCTTCACCGCCGACGCCGACGAACCGGGCCGGGCGGTGGAGCTCACCCCGGACGGCCGGCACGTCCTGCTCGGCGGCGACTTCTTCAAGGTCAACGGCACCGACTCGCACGCCCTGGCGGTGGTCGACGCCACCACCGGCGCCCTCGCCAAGGCCTATCCCAACGGCTTCATCCAGGCCAGCTCGGTGGTCAAGGACCTCACCACCGACGGCACCACCTTCTTCACCGCCAACGAGGGCACCGGCGGCTTCGACGGCCGGATCGCCCTCAACCTCAGCGACTTCAACCAGCGCTGGCGTGACACCTGCCTCGGCGCCACCCAGGCCGTCCTGACCTACCAGGGCGTCCTGTACAGCGCCTCGCACGCGCACGACTGCTCCAGCGTCGGCGAGTACCCGGACGGGCAGCGCCACCACCTGCTCGCCCAGCCGGTCACCGGTACCGGGAAGCTGGGCTGGGCCCCCGACACCAACGACGGCATCGGCGAGGGCATCGGCCCCCGGGTGCTGGCCGTCGCCCCCAAGGGCGGGGTGCAGTACCTGTGGGTGGGCGGGGAGTACACCACCGTCAACGGCAAGGCCCAGCAGGGCCTGACCCGCTTCGCCTCCACCGGCGACACGGGCGCGCCCACCACCCCGGTGGCCAGTGCGGGCAGCGTCCGGCCCGGCGAGGTGCAGGTGCGCTGGCGCACCAGCCTGGACCTGGACGACAGCCGCCTCACCTACCGCGTCTACCGCAACGGCGCCGCCACCCCGATCGCCACCGTGCCCGGCGACTCGCTCTTCTTCCTGCGCCCCCAGGTGTCCTGGACGGACACCACCGTCACCGCGGGCCAGACGTACACCTACCGCGTGAGCGCCACCGACGCGGCCGGCAACACCAGCGCGCTCTCGGGCACCGCGAGCGTCATCGTGCCCACCACCACCCAGGCCTACCCCGACCGGGTCCGGGCCGACGGCGCCCGGCTGTACTGGCGCTACGACGACTCCGTGCAGCCCTACGCCGCCGACTCCTCGGTGAGCGGGAACACCAGCGGGGTGCTCCTCAACAACCCGGCGCTGCGCCAGGGCCCCGGGGCGATCAGCGGGCCCAGTACGGCGGTGGGCTTCGACGGGAACATCCAGCAGGTCTACAGCGACCGCCGGGAGACCGTCACCGGCCCCTTCAGCATCGAGACGTGGTTCCGCACCGCCACCACCCGCGGCGGGAAGCTCTTCGGCTTCGGCAACAACCAGTCCCGCGACAGCGGTTCCTTCGACAAGCACATCTACATGACCAACGACGGCCGCCTCGTCTTCGGCGTGTACAACGGCGCCACCCGCACCATCACCACCCCCGACGCCTTCAACGACGACAAGTGGCACCACGTCGTCGCCACCCAGGGCGCCGGCGGCATGGCACTGTACGTGGACGGGCAGGCCAAGGGCACCCAGCCGTACACCAGCAACCAGCCGATCGCCGGCTACTGGCACGCCGGCGGCGACAACCTCGCCAACTGGCCCAACCGCCCCACCAGCAACCACTTCGCCGGACAACTGGACGAGACCGCGGTCTACCCCTCGGCCCTCACCCTGGCGCAGGTCCGCAACCACTTCGCGCTCGCCACCGGGCCCGCGGACACGCCGGTCCAGGTGACCGCCGCCGAGGACACCTACGTCAACGCCGGCGCCCCGGACACGAACTACGGCACGTCCGGATCGCTGGCGGTGCGCGGCGGGCCGCTGTACCAGAGCTACCTGCGCTTCACGCTGCCGACCGCACCGGCCGGGACGGTCCTGAAGTCCGCCGCGCTGCGGATCAAGACCAACACCCTGGCCGGCGCCGGCACCGCCGACACCGTCTCGGTGGTGCCGGTCACCGGCTCCTGGTCGGAGACGGGCACCACCTACACCACCCGCCCCTCCGTGGGCGGTACGCCGCTGGGCACCCTGGCCGGGGTCCCGGACGGCTCGGCGGTGGCCGAGGTCCCGCTGAACACCGCCCCGCTGGCGGGCGCGCTCGGTGGCTCCTACAGCCTGGCGCTGACCGGCGGCGGCGCGGACGCGCTGTGGCTGTGGGCGCACGAGGCGGCGGCCAACGAGGGCACCCCGCAGCTGGTGCTGACCTTCGGGCCGCAGTAGCCGCCCGCACGGGAGGGGGCGCGGACCCGGTCCGCGCCCCCTTCGGCGTGTCCGGCCGGGCCGCTCAGCGCGGGGCGGCCGCGTCGACCTCGGCCAGCAGGGCCGCGTCCGGGGTCCAGTCGGCGGCGGCCGCATTCGCCCGGACCTGCTCGGCGCTGGTGGCGCCGGCGATGACCGAGGCGCAGCCGGGCTGCGCGGCGAGCGCGCCCACGGCCAGCTCCAGGAGGGTGCGGCCGTGCTTCTCGGCGAGGGCGGCCAGCGCCTCGACCCGGTCGATGCGGGCCGCGACGTACTCGTCCCGGCCGGCCAGCCGGGCGCCCGCGGGGACCTCGGCGCCGCGCCGGACCTTGCCGGTCAGCAGGCCGTTGGCGAGCGGGAAGTACGGCAGCACGCCGAGGCCGTAGTGCCGGGCGGCGGGCACCAGTTCGTGCTCCGCAGCCCGCTCGAGCAGGGACCAGTGGTTCTGGGCGGAGACGAAGGGCGGCAGGCCCAGCTCGCGGGCGGTGTGCGCGGCCTCGGCGAGCTGCCAGCCGGTGAAGTTGGAGTGGCCGAGGTAGCGGACCTTGCCCTCGGCGACCAGCTCGGCCAGCGCCGCCAGGGTCTCCGCGACCGGGGTCTCGGGGTCGGGGCTGTGCAGCTGGTACAGGTCGATGTGGTCGGTGCCCAGGCGGCGCAGCGAGGCCTCGACCGCGCGGCGGACGTAGCCGCGGCCGCCGCGCGCGCCGGCGGCCGGACCGTAGCCCATGTCGGCGGCGCGGTTGCCGAACTTGGTGGCGAGCACGACCTGGTCGCGGCGGCCCTTGAGGGCCTGGCCCAGGCATTCCTCGGAGCCGCCGCGGTTGCCGTAGATGTCGGCGGTGTCCAGGAGGGTGATCCCGGCGTCCAGGGCCGCGTCGACCACGGCGCGGGTCTGTTGCGCGTCCAGCCGGGCGCCGAAGTTGTTGCAGCCGAGTCCCACCGCCGAGACGCGCAGTCCGGAGTTGCCGAGGGGGAGGTAGCGCATGGGTGTGCTCCTGTCGTGGTCGCAGCGGCCGCGGCGATCCTATGCGGGTCGGCCCGGCCGGAGCGCGGTCATGGCCGGAAGACGTGCAGGTACGACACCTCGAAGGACATCTCGTCCACCGCCGGGTCGGGCGCCGGGTGGTAACGCCCGGCACACACCGAGAGGTTGACGATCAGGTGGGCCCGCCAGCGGCGGCCGACCCCGCGGTGGTCGGCGAAGGCGCGGGTGCCGTTGACCCACCAGACCACCGAGCGGGCACCGAACTCCACCCGCAGGTCGATCCACCGGCCGGGGCCGATGCCGGGGTCGCGGTAGTAGCTCTGGCCGCCGCGGACGTGGTTGGTCAGCTCCAGCAGGTCGGGGTTGTCCGGGTGGTACTCGAAGACGTCGATCTCCGAACCGCCGTCGTACCAGGTCCAGATGGCGGGCCAGGCGCCGAGCCGGTCGGGCAGCTTGACCTGGGCTTCGAGGACGTCGCCGGTACGCAGGGTGAAGCCCTCGTCGCTGCCTTCGGTGGTGAGCAGGCCGGCGCTCCAGTCGCCGTCCTCACGGCGGGTGGCCAGGAAGACGCCGGTGCGGCTGTAGGCCGGGTCGGGGACCAGGTGGTCGAGCTTGTTGTCGCCGTGGTTGGTGGGGCCGCCGTCGGGATAGGCCCAGGAGCGGCCGGCCACCCACTGGGAGGTGGAGCTGAAGTCGGCGGTGAAGACGGCGCCGGGCGCCCCGGGGCGGTTCGGGGGCGCCGGGGCGCCGGGGCCGTCGGGCCCCGGCGCCCCGGTTGGTTTGCCGGGGTCACCCGGCTTTCCGAGCTTGCGCAGCAGTCGCTCCAGCCAGTCGGGCAGGTCCATGCCCCATCACTCCTTCGCCCCTCGGTGCCGCCCCGGGCGGTGCGGCGCCCCCGGGTGAGTGCCCGGGAGGGACCGGCATATGCCGTTCGGATGCAGAGAGTGATGGAGTTGTTACGTTGCGCGAGCTTCGGTGGCGCGTCGGCGGAGCAGGGACGCGGTGGCCTCGTCGGCCGGGAGGAAGGCCTCCAGGTGCAGTTCGGCGAGGGTGACGTCCACGGCCGTGGCGAAGGAGGTCAGCGTGGTCAGCAGCCTCATGTCGCCCTCCGCGGTGCGCAGGTGCAGCGGTACGGCGAAGCCGAGGTGGTCGGGGCCGGGCGGCTCGGCCGGCAGGTAGCCGGTGAGCTCCCGGGCGAGTTCGTCCAGGAGCGGGTCGGGGTGCGCCCGGGCCCGGCCGCGGACGTTCTCGACGATGTGGCGCCCCCAGGCCGCGAGGTTGGCGACCCGGGGCGCCATGCCCCGCGGGTGCAGGGCCAGTCGCAGGACGTTCACCGGCGGGGCGAGCAGGTCGGGGTCCGCCCCCTCGGTCAGCAGGCCGAAGGCGGCGTTGGCGGCGACCAGTTCGCCGCGCGGGCCGGCAACCAGCGCCGGGTAGGGCAGGTGCCCGGTCAGGATGGCGTCCAGGGCCTCGCGCACCGGCCGCAGCGCCCCGTCCGCCAGCGGCGACTCCGGATAGGCGGGCGCGTAACCCGCGCTCAGGAGCAGCGCGTTGCGCTCGCGCAGGGTCAGCCCGAGGGATTCGGCCAGCCGCACCACCATCGCCCGGCCGGGCAGCGACCGCCCGCTCTCGATGAAGCTGAGGTGCCGCTGGGTGGTGCCGGCCCGGGTGGCGAGGTCGAGCTGGCTCATCCGGCTCAGGGCGCGGCGGTGGCGCAGCTGCCCGCCGAGGGCGGAGGGCTCCGGACGGTGGTGCGCGCTGGTCGTCATGGGCCCGTTGTAGCCGCTGCCGGCCGGAGCCCGCGATTCCCTGCGGGGAATTGGCACGTCTCCCCCACCGGCCGCAGGATGCGGGATGTCCGGCGGCCAACGCCGGTGTGATGCACGGCGATTGGCGGAGGTGGGACATGCGTGCGTACCGGATCGAGTCCTTCGGAGCGGTCGAGGGGATAGAGCGGCGGGAGGTGCCGCTGCCGGAGCCGGGACCGACCGGTCTCCTGGTGCGGATGCGGGCCGCGTCGCTCAACCGGCGGGACGTGATGATCCTCCAGGGCCGGTACCCGCTGAAGGCCCCGGCGGGGGTGGTGCCGCTGAGCGACGGCGCGGGCGAGGTGGTCGCCTTGGGCTCGGCCGTGACCCGGTTCGCAGTGGGCGACCGGGTCTGCGGCAGCTACTTCCCGAACTGGCGCGACGGCCGCATCACCCCGGCCCTGGCCGACCAGCCCGGGGCCACCCTGGACGGGATGCTGGCCGAGTACGTCGTCCTGGACGAGCAGGGTACGGTGGCCGTCCCCGCGGCTCTGGACTGGGCGGAGGCCGCGGCGCTGCCGTGCGCCGGGCTGACCGCCTGGCACGCCCTGACCGGCGGGGAGGCGCTGCGCCCCGGGCAGACCGTACTGACGCTGGGGACCGGGTCGGTGGCGCTGTTCGCGGTGCAGTTCGCCAAGCTGGCCGGCTGCCGGGTGATCTCCACGACCTCCAGCGCGGCCAAGGCGGACCGGCTGGGGGCGCTGGGCGCCGACGCGGTGGTCGACTACCGCCGGCACCCCGAATGGTCCGTGCAGGTGCGGGAGTTGACCGGCGGGCTCGGGGCGGACCTGGTGGTGGAGACCGGCGGCCCGCAGACCGTCGAGCAGTCGGTGCGGGCCGCCGCCCTGTACGGGCAGGTGGCGCTGCTGACCACCGGCGACGCGCAGGGCCGCGGGATCGCGGTGTCCAACGAGGCCTACGCGTCGAGCCTGGCGACCCTCCGGCGGGTGTTCGTGGGCAGCCGGGCCCAGTTCGAGGCGATGAACGCCGCGGTCGCGGCCCACGGGATGCGGCCGGTGATCGACCGCACCTTCGGCTTTGATGAGGTCCACGAGGCCTACCGGTACTTCGAGAGCGGCGCGGCCTTCGGGAAGGTCGTGGTGCGGATCGGCTGAGCCGGTACGGGCCCGGGAACGCCGGGCCCGTACCGGGACTTCACGGGGCCTCGGGCGCCTCCGTACCGCCGGACTCCTGCGGGCCCTCCGGCCGGTAGTCCCGGACCCCGGCGAGCTTGTCCGGGTTGGCGACCATGCGCAGGTTGTGGATCACGCCGTCCTTGATGTCGAAGGACACCGTGCCGGTCACCTCCGCCCCGTCGGTGGCGATCAGGCCCAGCTCGCCGTTGACCTGAGCAAGGTGCAGCCGGAGGCCGACCGTGCTGGGCTTCTGCATGACGCCCACCAGCCAGCGCGCCACGTGGTCCGCGCCGTGCAGCGGGCGACGGGCCGCGCTGACCTTGCCACCGCCGTCGGACCAGGCGGTCACGTCCGGGGCGAGCACTTCCATGACGGCGTTGAGGTCGCCGCCGGCGCAGGCCGCCAGGAAGCGCTCGGTCACCTCCCGCCGCGACTCCGCGTCGGTGTCGAAGCGCGGCCGGCGCGCCTGGACGTGCTCCCTGGCCCGGTGGGCGGTCTGCCGTACGGTGGCCTCCTTGCGGTCCACGATGCCGGCGATCTCGGCGTACGAGTAGCCGAAGGCCTCGCGCAGCAGGAAGACGGCCCGCTCCAGCGGGCTCAGGCTCTCCAGGACGACCAGCATCGCGGTGGAGACGGTGTCGGCCAACTCCGCCTCCTCGGCGACGTCCGGCTCGGTGAGCAGGGGTTCGGGCAGCCACGGACCGACGTACGCCTCCCGGGTCACCCTGGCGGAGGTGAGCCGGTTCAGCGAGAGGTTGGTGACCGTGCGGACCAGGTAGGCCCGCGGGTTCTCGACGGTGCTCCGGTCCGCCTGGGACCATTTGAGCCAGGCGTCCTGGAGGATGTCCTCCGCGTCGGCGACGCTGCCGAGCATCCGGTAGGCGGTGGCGAAGAGCAGCCGACGGTGCTCCGTGAACGGTGTCAGGGCCTCGGGCCCGGCCTCGGTGTTGATCATTCGCGTCAGCGTGTCAGAGCGGTCCCGGCACCCGCAAGCGCGTTCGCCAGGGCGTCGATTCCGGCCACGGTGCCCGGCCGGGCCGGGGCCCAGCCCAGCTCACGGCGGGCCTTGGCGTTGTCCACGCACAGGCCGGTGGTCACCAGGGTGTGGGCCAGCGGCGCCGGGCGCAGCAACCAGCTCGGGACGACCACGGGCGCGGGGGCACCGAAGGCGGCGGCCACCGCACGCATGTGGTCGCCCCACGAGAGCGCCCCGTCGTCGGCGATGTTGTACGCCTGGCCGGCCACCCCGCGCTCCACGGCGGCGACCACCGCCCGGGCCGCGTCGCCCACCTCCACCCACGACAGCACCCGGCCCCGGTCGGCGACCACCGGCAGGCTCCGCTTACGCAGCAGCGGCACCAGGGTGGCATCGGTGACCCCGGCGCCGTGGAACATCCCGAAGCGCAGGCTGACGCCCTCGATGCCGTCGCTGGTGAAGGTCAGCTCCTCCTTGGTGCGCATCGCGCCGACGTGCTCCTCGAGGTTCCGGTCCGGCTGCCGGGGGCCGAAGACGGCGCCCTCCTCGGTCAGGGGTTCGGCGCCGTGGTCGCCGTACCCGTAGCCGAAGATCATCGACTCGGCGACGAAGCGGCGGGCGCCGGTGGCCCGGGCGGCGTCGATCAGGTGGGCGGTGCCGCGGGTGCGCAGCAGGTTGGTGCCGGCCATGTCCCGGTGGCGCATCATCGACTTGCCCTGGAGGGCGGTGGCGGCGTGCACCACCACGTCGAAGGCCCGCCCGTCGACGGCCCGCAGCACCGACTCGCGGTCCAGGAGGTCGGCCCGCAGGGCGTTGGCGGCGCCCCGGCCCAGCCCGGTCACCTCGTGCCCGGCCTCGGTCAGCCGCCGCACGGCCTGCTGTCCCAGTACACCGCTGGCGCCCGCAAAGAGGATCCTCATGTCCCACTCCTTCT
The DNA here is from genome assembly GCF_040684615.1 of Streptomyces sp. NPDC089919. NCBI lineage: Bacteria > Bacillati > Actinomycetota > Actinomycetes > Kitasatosporales > Streptomycetaceae > Streptomyces > Streptomyces sp. NPDC089919. The sequence goes on along the minus strand of NZ_JBFBGK010000016.1, from coordinate 26,334 downwards.
CGCTCGGTCCTACACAGGGGACAGGCAGGCGGGCGGGAACGTGACACGGCCCGCTGTGACGCGCGTCACCCGGGCCGGGGAGGGGCGGAGACGACGACGGCCCGGCCCCTGCACAGTCAGGGGCCGGGCCGTCGCCACCGGTGGTGCTAGGCGGCGGGGAACCCGCCGTAGGGCACGGTCAGGATCTCCATGCCGTGACCCGACGGATCCGGGAAGTACACGCCGCGGCCGCCGTCGTTGTGGTTGATCTCGCCGGGCAGCCGGCCGTGCGGGTCGGCGAAGTAGGCGATCCCGCGCTTCTGGATCTGCGCGAAGGCCGCGTCGAACTCCGCCTCGGAGACGAGGAAGGCGTAGTGCTGTGCGGCGACCTGCTCACCGGGCGCGTCGGCGAAGTCCAGGGTGACGCCGTTCGCGGTGGCGACGGGGAGGAACGGTCCCCATTCCGAACCGACTTCCAGACCCAGGACCGCGGCCAGGAACTCCGCGGACTCGCGCTTGTCGCGGCAGAAGACGATGGTGTGGTTGAGCTCGACTGACATGTGTGGAGTGCTCCCAAGGGCAATCTCACGGGCGCCTCCATGCCTCACCCGGCCGGTGACCGGCACGCGATGCCCTGCCGCCGATCGTAGGCGCCGCTCCCCGCCCGGTCGACCGTATTTCCGGCCTCAGGCCAGCGGGGCCTTGCCCCGCAGCACCGTCAGGAACTCCCGCATCCAGACGGGGTGGTCGGGCCAGGCCCGGGAGGAGACGAGGGTGCCGTCGACCACGGCCCCGGTGTCCTCGAAGGCGGCCCCGGCGGTGGCCATGTCCGGCTCCAGGGCCGGGTACGCGGTGACCCGCCGCCCGGTCAGCGCACCGGCGGCGGCACTGATCAGCGGCCCGTGGCAGATCTGCGCCACCGGCTTGTCGGCGGCCGTGAAGGCCGTCACGATCCGCCGCACCTCGGGGTCGTTGCGCAGGTACTCCGGCGCCCGGCCGCCGGGCAGCACCAGCGCCGCGTACTGCGCCGGGTCCACCTCGGCGAAGGCCAGATCGGCGGGCCAGGTGTAACCGGGCTTCTCGGTGTAGGTGTCGAAGCCCTCCTCGAAGTCGTGCACCACGAACCGCAGCACCTTGCGCGCCGGCGCCGCGATGTGCACCTCGTACCCCTCCTCGAGCAGCCGCTGGTACGGGTACAGCACCTCCAGCGACTCCGCCGCGTCCCCGGTCACGATCAGCACCTTCACAGCCATCCCACCCTCACCCTCCCGCACCGACCCCCGGCACCCAGCCCACCAACTCCCCACCCCCACGGGGCCCAAAACCCACCACTGGATGGACAGACCGTGCGTGGAAGCGGGACCAGCCCCGCCGGCGGTGTCCGGCGGGGCTGGTCGAAAGGCAGGTGAGGCTTAGTAGAAGTGAGGCAGGAAACGCTGGTTGGGCGACTTGGTCGTGCACTTGTACAGGCCGAGGTACTTCGGACTGCTTCCCATGGTGTCCACACACAGCCTGGAGGTCACGTTCAAGAGCGACCAGGTGCCGGGCTCCTCGGGCCAGGGGCTGATCATGAAGATCGCGGTGCTCTGCCCCTGGCACTTCCATTCGACGAGTTTGTCACCGTTGACGTCGATGCATTTGCCGGTGGCGTTGTTGACGATGTAGAAGGAGGTGCTGCCGTAGCCCACGGCGTTCCGCAGTGTCCACTTGGAGCCGTTGGCGTCGTAGGAGTCGCTGACCACGCGAGTGCCGTCCTCGCTGCTCCGGCCTTCGAATCCGATGAACCTCTCGTGATCGTTGTCGCTGATCAGGTTGACGACGGCCCCGGCAGCCGCCAGACGGTTCTCGAAGTACACCGGGTAGTGGTCGGAACCCATGCCGCCCTGTCGCGCCGCCCGGTAGCCGGGCATGTAGCGGGACGAGATCATGTAGTCGAGTTCACCGCCACCCTGCTGGGTCGCTTCCCCACTGTGGTAGACGTAGGCGTCCAGGACGCGCGCGGTGTCGTGCATGCCCTGGTTCGGGTCGCGGTTGAAGTCGCCCAGGGCCGTCCACTGGCGGCCTTCGCCGGCCGCCTGGTTCCGGATGTTCGCCACGAGCTCACGCGCTTCGTTGCGCGTGCCTGATGCCTGAGCGTGCACGTTGTAGTAGATGTCGTTGTCGAAACGCACGCCCAGGGCGGCTCGAGCACCGTCCGCAGCAGGTGGGGCGAGGAAGACCTGGTCTGCCCGCCGGCTGGTGACGAAGGCCAGGTTGACCCGGCCGGTAGTGCCGCCCATCGGGTTGATCCAGTAGACGTAGCGGTCACCCCAGCGGTACTCACGGACGGTCTCAATGCCCTGTCCGTGGGTTCCGATGAGTTCCATGCGGTAGATGCTGGGTTCAGGCCCGGCCTCCTGGACGGCGACGATGTCGTTTCTGTCGGCGATGGCCCTGACATCACTCCACCTCGCGCCCTGCGAATTGTACGTCGCGATCCGGTAGTTGTTCGGCTCGGCTGCGACTGCGGGAGTCGGCAGGCCGGCCAGGACACCGATGAGGCCGGTGATCGACATCAGCAGGGCCAGCGCTCTGGCGGACATGGGGAAGGTCGTGCAACGGCGCAAAGCAGGAAACTCCTCACTATCGACAAGCCCTCGGCATGCGGCCTGTCTGCCGCCCAGGGCCAGAAGGAAGCACCCTCGGTGACCGGTGGTCGCGGTGCGCCTACAGGGTTCGAGACCGGTGCTTCGGATCGGCTTTCGTGCGGCTTCCAACAGCGTGCAGTCGTGTACCGGTTGTGTATCGGACGGCCGGTCACCTGCGTCCGAGAGAACCGCATGTGAGGCGTGCAGGCTCCATCACAGGGCGGCGCGGGCCCGCAGCGGGGCGGCCGTATCGACCCGGATGCGGCCTGGGTCGTATCCGCTGACCGGCGGGAGTGACGGCGCCAAGGGCGGGCCGGGGCTACGGGGCCCCGGCCCGCGGGGGCTTACGGGGTGGTGAGGAGCTTCTTCATTCGGGTGATCTCGGAGGTCTGGGCGTCGACGACCGACTGGGCCAGCTTCTTCGAGGCCGGGTCGGCGCCCTGAGCCAGTTCGGTGCGGGCCATCTGCACCGCGCCTCGGTGGTGTTCGACCATCAGGCCCAGGAAGGCCTTGTCGAAGGCCGGGCCGGAGGACTTGGAGAGGGCGGTCATCTCGGCGGCGGTCATCATGCCGTCCGTCCCGGTCATGCCGGACATGCCGTCGTGGCCGGCGTGTCCGGTGCCGGCCGGCTGGGGTACGGGGCGGCCCCAGGCCTTCAGCCAGCCGGACATGGTGGTGATCTCCGGGGCCTGGGCCTGCCGGATCTGTTCGGCCAGGGCCTTCACCTCGGCCGAGGCGGCGCGTCCCGGGGCCAGCTCGGCCATCGCCACGGCCTGGCGGTGGTGCGGGATCATGCCGGTCGAGAAGGCGACGTCGGCGTCGTTGTGCGCGGCGGCCGGGGCGGACGGGGTCGCGGAGACGGCGGCCCCGTCAGCGGCGTGACCGGCCGGGGAGCCGTCCCCGCCGCTGCCGCAGGCCGCGAGCAGCAGCGCGGCCACGGCGGTGGCGGCGGCCCGGGCAGCCCTGCGGGTCGTGGCGGCGGTGGACGGGGTGGATCGGTACATGGTCATGCGGAAGCAACTCCTGTGCGTGAAGGGTGTACGGCGTGCGCGAGGGCCCGGGGCCGGTACGGCCCGGGCTGCGGGGACGCCTATATGCGCAGGAGCTGGAGTTCGCTGAGGGAGGGCGGGGCCCGGCCGCCGGTACGCCCCGGGACCCCGGCCGCCGGCCCCCCGTACGCCGCCGCGGGCGCCCCGGCGAGCCGAACCGGCAGCAGCCCCGGCAGCACCGGCCCGCCACTGGTCCCGGCCGCGGCACAGGTGGCATCGGCGTGCGCCAGGTGCCCACCGCCGTGCCCGTGGTCCATGCAGGGGCAGTGCGCGGTGGGCCCGCCGGGGGCGGGTGTGCGGCCGGACGTGGGCGGGTGGCCCGCTTCCATGCTCTCCGTGTGGGAGGCGTCTGCTGTTCGCGCCGCCACGTGGGCGGACGTGGAGTCGTGCGGACGGGTGCCCGCCGTGGCCTGGGGCAGGGCGTGCATGGCGAGGACGCCTGCCAGGACCAGCAGCACGAGCAGCACCGTGCGCAGGGCGGGGGGCCCGTGCGAGGTGGCGGCGTGGTGCCGGGTCCGGAGGGTCACGCCGATCATCGTAGGCGGCGCGGCCGGGTGCGGGTGCGGCGGCACCCCGTGCAGCACCGGGGCCCGGTCCCGTGCACCCCCGGCGGCCCGGTGGTCAGCGGCTCAGGCGGGAGCGGCGGGGGTTGCTGACCGGGCCGCGGGGGGCCGGGAGGGCTTCGGTGCCGGAGAGGAGTTCCTGGTGGCGCAGGCCCAGTCGGCGGCGGAGCTCGGCGAGGGCGGCGTGTACGGGGGCCAGGACGGCGGGGGCCTCCGGTCGTAGCGTGCCCAGGGCGAGGGCGGTGGTCTCCACGGCCTCGATCGCGTCCTCGGCCGCCTCCTGGCTCCAGGCGCCTTTGCCGGTGCCGACTGCGTCGTGCAGGTGACAGGCCGATACGGCCACGTCGGCGGCGCGGGCGCCCACCCCGGGGGCGGCGACGGTGGGCAGTTGGTCCATGCCGGTTTCAACGACGGGGGTGGCGGTGGGGAACGCCCTTGCTTGTGCCTGCTCCTGGCTCTCCTTCTGGCGCCTGTTGCGGCGCCGTTGCCTGTGGCCCGGCCTGGGCCGTGCCCCTGTCTACGCTCGGGTCCTGCCTGTGCCCTGCCGGGCTGTGCCCGTGCCTGCGTCTGTGGCTGTGCCCTGGTCCTGCCCGTGCCCTGCCGGGCCGCCCGTACCCGTGTCTGCGTGTGTGCGCAGGGCTATGCCCGTGGCCGTGACCGGGGCACCGTCCGTACGCCCCTGCTCGTGGGCGTGCCCGAGAGGTGGCCGTGCGGTGGGGGCGGGGGCGCCATGGGTGGGGGCGGGGTCGGGGGGCCGCTGCGCGGAGCGGTTCCCCTACCCGCCCCTTCCCGAAACCGTGGGCTCCGCCCCCGGACCCCCGGAGCCCGGGCGCTGCGCGCCGGGCCTCTCGGGGCTCCGCCCCGGACCCCGCGCCTCAAACGCCGGCGAGGCTGGATATGCCCGTCCACCGCTGGAACGTGACCCCAGCGAGGCTGGATTGGGCTGGCGAGGCTGGAGATGTACGCCTCCTCCGGCCGTCCGTGGTGTGTGGGGTAGCCCCTTGACGGGGTGTGGCAGGCTGGCGCGGAGGCAGGCCCGGGCCGTGGGTGGCCGCAGGCCACGGCGAAGCCGCGAAGCCCACGGGGTGGGCCTGCCGCAGGGCCTGCAGGCCACACCCCGTCAAGCGGCGCGGGGACCCACACACCACGGACGGCCGCCGCCCGACCCGCCCACCGGGGACCCCGCCCACCACAACCGGCACTGCCCCTCAAACCACCCTCCCCGCCCCCCGACCAGCCTCCACCCCCCTCACCACCGGCGCCCGGAACCCTGCGTGGGCGAACGCCCGGTCCACGGCCCCGGTCACCTCCCCCACCAGCCCCGTCGGGGTCAGGGCGATGACCGACCCCCCGAATCCACCCCCTGTCATCCGGGCCCCCAGCGCACCGCCGGCGACCGCCGTCGACACCGCCAGGTCCGTTTCGGGGCAGGAGACGCCGTAGTCGTCGCGGAGGGAGGCGTGGCCGGCTGTCAGGAGGGGGCCCAGGGCCGGGGTGTCGCCCGCGCGGAGGTGGGCGACGGCCTCGGTGACCCGGGCGTTCTCGGTGACGACGTGGCGGACCAGCGGGACCAGTTCGGCCGGCAGGGTCCGCAGGGCGTCGTCGAGGTCCCCGGGGGCCAGGTCGCGCAGGGCCGGCAGGCCGAGCAGCGCGGCCGCCCGCTCGCAGCCGGCCCGCAGGGCGGCGTACGCCCCGTCGCCGAGGTCGTGCTGGACGCGGGTGTCGATCACCAGCAGCGTGAGGCCGTGGGCCGCCAGGTCGAAGGGGACCTGCTGGAGGGCCAGGCTCCGGCTGTCCAGGTGGAGGGCGGCGCCCGCCGTGCAGCAGACGGAGGCCATCTGGTCCATGATCCCGCAGGGCACCCCCGCGAAGCCGTTCTCCGCCCGCTGCGCGAGCCGGGCCAGTTCCGGCCCGGTCAGGCCCAGTTCGTACAGGCCGTCGAAGGCCACCGCCACCGCGCACTCCAGGGCGGCGGAGGAGGAGAGGCCCGCCCCGGTGGGGACGGTGCTGGTGACGTAGAGGTCCGCGCCGCCGATCCGGTGGCCGGCCCCGGCCAGCGCCCAGACGGCCCCGGCGGGGTAGCGGGCCCAGCCGTCGACGCCGCCGGGGGCCAGCGCCGGTACGGACAGCTCCGTCACCTCGCCGCCGGCCTGGTCGCTGAACAGCCGCAGCCGGTCGTCGCCCCGGCGCCGGGCCGCCACCAGCGTGGTCTGCGGCAGGGCGATGGGGAGGGCGAACCCGTCGTTGTAGTCGGTGTGTTCGCCGATGAGGTTGACCCGGCCGGGGGCGGACCACAGGCCCTCGGGGCGGGTGCCGTACAGCTCCTCGAAGCGGGCGCGGGTCTGCGCGTACCGCTGCCGCTCGGCGCGTTCGCCGGCCAGTACGGCGGCGTCGTCCCGGCCGGTCACAGCGCCTCCCGCAGGGCGCGGGCCGCGGCCTCCGGGGTGACGTCGTTGATGAAGGCCTCCATCCCGGACTCGGTGCCGGCCAGGAACTTCAGCTTCCCGGCGGTCCGGCGGACCGTGAACAGCTCCAGGTGCAGGGCGAGTTCGTCCCCGCCGTGCAGCGGGGCCTGGTGCCAGGCGCTGATGTAGGGGGTGGGGGCGTCGAGCCCGAAGAGCCGGTCGAAGCGGCGCAGCAGGTCGAGGTAGAGCCGCGGGAACTCGGCGCGCTCGGCCTCCGAGAGCCCGGTCAGGTCGGCGACCCGGCGGTGCGGGTACAGGTGGACCTCGTACGGCCAGCGGGCCGCGTAGGGCACGAAGGCGGTCCAGTGCTCCCCCGCGAGGACCACCCGCTCGGTGCCGGCGCGGGCGCGTTCGAGCAGGTCCTCGAAGAGGTTGCGGCCGGTGGCGGCGCGGTGTCGGTCGGCCGCGGCGGTCATCTTGACGGTGCGGGGGGTGACGAACGGCCAGGCGTAGATCTGGCCGTGCGGATGGGGCAGGGTCACGCCGATCTCGGCGCCCCGGTTCTCGAAGCAGTAGACCTGCGCGACGCCGGGCAGCTCGGAGAGTTCGGCGGTGCGGTCGGTCCAGGCGTCCAGGACCAGCCGGGCGCGCTCCTCGGTCAGGTCCGCGAAGCCGGCGTCGTGGTCCGGGGTGAAGCAGACCACCTCGCACCGTCCGGCGTCGCCGGCCAGGGAGGGGAAGCGGTTCTCGAAGACCGCGACCTGGTAGTCGGCGGCCGGGATCTCGCTGGGCCGGTCCGGTCGGGAGGGGCACAGCGGGCAGGCGTCGGCGGGCGGGTGGTAGGTGCGGGACTGGCGGTGGGCGGCGATGGTGATCCAGTCGCCGGTGGCCTCGTCGCGGCGGATCTCGGGCCGGCTCTCGACCCGGTCCAGCGGCCGGGGGTCGGGCGCCTCCGTGCGGACCGGGGTGTCGTCGGTGTCGTAGTAGATCAGCTCACGGCCGTCGGCCAGTTGCGCGATGCTCTTCTTCACCCCCCAAGAGTAAACACAAACAATCAAGACCCAACAGTCCTTGCGTGCTACCTTGTGGATGTGCAACTGGCTCAGCAGAGACGTGCGTTCATCCTCGAAGCGATACGCCGCGACGGCGCGGTCCGGGTCGCGGACCTGGTCGAGCGGCTCGGGGTGTCCGACATGACGATCCGTCGGGACCTGGACGCGCTCGCCGCCCGCGGCGCGGTCGAGAAGGTCTACGGCGGCGCCGTCGCGGCCTCCGGCACCCGCGGCGAGGAGCCGGGCTTCGACGCCAAGGCCGACCTCCAGGAGGGCGCCAAGGCCGCGATCGCCGCCACCGCGGCCGCCCTGGTGGAACCGGGCGCCGTGGTCGCGGTCTCGGCCGGCACCACCGCCCACGCGGTGGCGGCCCGGCTGCTGGACGTGCCGGGGCTGACGCTCCTGACCAACTCCCTGCCGGTGGCCGAGCTGGTGCGCACGGCCGCCCGCGAGCGCGGCGCCGGGGCGGCTCCGGCCCTGCTGCTGACGGGCGGCTCCCCCACGCCCTCGGCCGCGCTGGTGGGGCCGCTGGCCGACCTGGTGATCGGGTCGCTCCACGTCGACCTGCTGGTGCTGGGCGCCCACGGCGTGGACGAGCGGGCCGGCCTGACCACGCCCAACCTCGCCGAGGCGCAGACGAACCGGGCGTTGGTGGCATCGGCCCGCCGCGTGGTCGTGGTCGCCGATCACAGCAAATGGGGCACCGTCGGGCTGAGCGGCTTCGCCCCCCTCGACCGGATCGACTGCTTCGTCACCGACGACGGGCTGCCCGAGGAGGCCCGGGCCGTCCTGACCGACACGGTCGGCGAACTCCTGGTGGCCGACCGGTCCTGAGGCGGCCCGCCCAGGCGGCGGCCCCCCGCTACGACCCCGCCGGCGGCGGAGCCGTGCTGGCGCGGACCACCAGCTCCGGGTCGAAGAGGAGCTCCCCGGCCGGCACGTCCCGGTTGCCCACCAACGCCAGGATGCTGCGCCCCACTTCGAGGGCGAGCCGGTCGGCCGGCTGGCGGACCGTGGTCAGCGGCGGGTCGGTGAACTCCGTGATCGCCGCGCCGTCGTAGCCGACCACCGAGACGTCCTCGGGGACCGACCGGCCCTGGCGGCGGATCGCCCGGATCGCGCCGAGGGCCATGTAGTCGCTGGCCGCGACGATCGCGGTGGCGCCCAGCGCCAGCAGCGGCGCCACCGCCGCCGCGCCGCCCTCCACCGAGTAGGACTGCCGGATCACCCAGCGCTCCGCGTCCTCGATGCCCCGCTTGGCCATGGCCTCGAGGAAGCCGCGGACCCGCCGGTCGGCCGGGTGGTTGCCGGCCGGGCCGGAGGCCATGCCGATGCGCCGGTGGCCCAGCCGGTAGAGGTGGTCCACGGCCAGCTCGGCGGCCAGCACGTCGTCGGTGGAGAAGACCGGGGTGGGCACGCCGTCGGCGAACTCGCCGTTGATCCCGACGTACGGCACCCGGCGCTGGCGCAGCATCTCGTAACTGCCGGTGTCCGCGCCCTCCACGGTGTTCGAGGCGGAGAGGAAGACCACGGCCGCGATGCCCTTGTCGACCAGCGCGTCGATGAACTCCGGCTCCGGCACCCCGCCCGGGAAGGCGGCGCACAGCACCGTCTTGAGCCCGTGCGGGGCGAGGGCTGACTCGATGCGCTCGGCCACGTCCGCGAAGAAGGGGTTGGAGACGAAGCCGGTGACCACCGCCACCAGCTGGCCCTGGGTCTGCCGCTCGTAGCCGAGCTCGGCCATCGCCTGCTCGACGGCGTCCCGGGTCTTCTTCGACACGCCCTGGCGGCGGTTGATCACCCGGCTGACGGTCGCCTCGCTGACCTGCGCGCGGGCGGCGACTTCGGTGATGCCGACCTTCATCGCGGTCCTTCCGTGATCGTGAGCGACGCCAGACCGCCGCGTGGCACGGCCAGCGAGCGGGGCCCCTCCGGCAGGACCGTCAGCGTGTCCTCGATCATACGGCCGTCCGGGGTGTGGACGGTGATCCTCACCGCCGCCCCCGGTCCGCGCACCTCCAGCATCAGGCGGTCCCGGTCCGAGCCGTTGACCAGCTCCGTCGTGCGGTGGGCGGCGAGGTCGAGTTCCACGACCACGTCCGCGTGGACGCTGATCAGGGCCCGGTCGCCGGCGCTCGCCCGCACCAGCGGGTACAGGCCGTCGGGCCGGCCCGGCTCCACCTCGCCGGCCAGCAGCAGCTCGCGGTTGCGCCGCCAGGTGGCGAGCCAGAAGGCGATCACCGCGTGGTGCTCCGGCGGTACCCGGTCCAGCCGCACGGAGATCTGCGGGACGGCGTGCAGGGCGCCGGTCAGCTGGCGGGCCACGGCCGCGGCGTCCGCCTCGGCGGACCACATGATCATGTCGGAGTGGACCGCGCCGCCGACCGCGAGCAGCGCGGTGTCCAGGGTGCGGACCCGGTTGGCGGTGGCGTCCGCGGGGCAGTCGAAGGAGCGCAGCATGTTGCCGAAGGGCGACATGCCGGGGCCGGTGTAGGGCTGGCGCAGCTCCAGCAGCAGCCCGGGGCGGACCGCCTCCAGCTCCTGGCGCAGTGCGGTCAGCAGGGTGACCATGGCCTCGCCGACGTCCCCCGCTCCGTCACCGGCGTAGACCATGACCTCCTCGAGGAAGTCGAGCTTGAGGCCGTCCAGCCCGTACCCGCGCACCAGCTCCACGCAGAGGTCCACGACGTGCCGGCGGACCTCGGGGCGGCGGGGGTCGAGCACCAGCGCGCCGGGCACGGTGGCGGCGGCCGGGGCGTACCCGCCCCACTGCGCGTGGCTGCGCGATTGGGGGCCGAGCAGCAGGGGCGCCACCCAGGCCAGGTAGCTCAGCCCGTGCTCCCGGACCCGCGCCACGTGCCCGGCGAAGTCGGGGAACTTGTCGGGGTCGGGCTCCCAGTCGCCGCAGCGGGCGTACCCGCGGCCGTACCCGCCGAGCTGCCAGCCGTCGTCGAGGATCAGGGCCCCGCAGCCCAGCGCCGCCGCCTGCTCGGCCTGGGTCTCGACCGCCGCGGCGCTGACGTCCTGGTTGAAGGCGTACCAGGTGGAGTAGACGGGGACCTTGGCGGCCTCGGGCACCGGCATCGGCGGGCACTCCCGGGCGAACCAGCCGCGCAGCGCCCGCAGGGCGGTGGCGACGGAGGGGGCCCGGGGCACCAGCAGCAGCCGGTGCGGGTGGCCGGCGGCGGGCAGCCGCAGGTGCACGACGTGGGTGTCCTGCTCCTCGGAGACGCCGAAGCGCAGGGCGGCCTCGGGGACGGGATCGGTGGCGGCGAAGGCCAGGAGGGTGGCTCCGGTGTGGTCGTAGAGGCAGCCCGCGGCGTGCCCGTCGACCAGGGAGACCGTGGCGCGGCCGGACCAGTCGGCGACCAGGGTGCGCCGCCAGCCGCCCTGCGGGTGCCAGTAGCCGGCCGCGTCGCCGAGCGGTACGGAGAAGCGGAGCTCCACGGGGCCGTCGGCGGCGGCCACTTCGAGGAGGCGCAGCCCGCCGGGGAGGTCTTCGAGGGTCCAGCCGGGGTTCCCGCCGGGGGCGAGGACGGCGAGGGAGACCCCGTCGAGCAGGGGGGCGTGCTCGGCCGGGGGCAGTCCGGCGGTGGTGACCGGCTCCTCGGGGTGGGGCCCGGGGCCGGCGGGGTTCTGGAGGGTGGGGGACGGGGTCTGCACGGTCACTCCTTCACGGCGCCGGCGAGCAGGCCGGAGACGAAGTGGCGCTGCAGCGCCAGGAAGACGACGGCCATGGGGACCGCCGCGAGGGCGGCGCCCGCCAGGAGGGCGCCGTAGTCGGTGTCGTCCAGGCCCTGGAGCGAGGCCAGGGCCACGGGCAGGGTGAAGGACGCGCTGTCGCGGAGCACGAGCAGCGGCCAGATGAAGTCGTTCCACTGGTAGAGGAAGAGGAAGATGGCCAGCGCGGCGAGCGCGGGCTTCATCGGCGGCAGGGCGACCCGCCAGAAGAGCCGCAGTTCGCCGCAGCCGTCGATCCGGCCCGAGTCGAGCAGTTCGTCGGGGAGGGCGGCCATCGACTGGCGCATCAGGAAGATGCCGAAGGGCAGGGCCAGGTTCGGCATGATCACGGCCTGGTAGGTGTTGAGCCAGTGCAGTTCGGCGGTCATCTTGAACAGCGGGACCAGGGTGACCTGGGCGGGGATGACCAGGCCGAGCATGATCAGTCCGAAGAGCGCGTCGCGGCCTTTGAAGCGGTACTTGGCGAAGCCGTAGCCGGCCAGCGTGCACACGGCCCCCGCGCACACCGTGTAGAGGACGGCGATCAGCAGGGAGTTGAGCAGCACCCGGCCCAGCTGCGCCTCGTGCTGGAGGGTGGCGAGGTTGTCGGCCAGGTGTCCGCCGGGGAGCAGCGGCGGCGGGCTGTCGAAGATCTCCGCGTTGCTGCGGGTGCCGGCCACGGCCAGCCAGTAGAAGGGGACCGCCACGACGGCGAGGCCGAAGGCCAGGCCGGAGGTGAGCAGGATGGACCGGCCGCGGCGCCGGGACGCGGGCGAGGCGCCGCGCGCGGTACGGGGGTGGGTCACGGAGGTGGTCATTTCTCGTCCCCCAGGGCCTTGAACTGGATCAGGCCCAGGACGGCGATCAGGACGGCCAGGGCGTAGGCGATGGCGGAGGCGTAGCCGAAGTCGAAGTACTTGAAGGCGTTCTGGTACAGGTACACGCCGATGGTGAGGGTGGCGTTGTCCGGGCCGCCGCCGGTGAGGATGAAGGGCTCGTCGAAGAGCTGCAGGGTCCCGATGGTGGACATCACGGTGGTGAGCAGCAGGGCCGGGCGCAGGCCGGGCAGGGTGACGTGCCGGAAGGCCCCCCAGGCGCCGGCGCCGTCCACGGCCGCCGCGTCGTAGAGCTCGCCGGGGATGGTCTGCAGCCGGGCGAGCAGGATCACGGCGTTGTACCCGGTGTAGTGCCAGGTCAGGGCGAGGCCGAGGGAGACCTTGGCCCAGAGGGGGTCGGTCAGCCAGGGCACCGGGCCGGCGCCGAAGAGCCCGAGCACCCAGTTGACCAGGCCGTAGTCCTTGTTGAGCAGGACGGAGAAGATGATGCCGTAGGCGACCAGCCCGGTGACCATGGGCAGGAAGAAGCCCATCCGGAAGACCGACCGGCCGCGCAGCAGGCGGGAGTTGAGCGAGACGGCGAGTCCGGTGGCGAGCGCCAGCATCACCGGGACCTGGACCGCGAGGATCGCGCCCGTGTTCTTCAGGGCGGTCCAGAAGAGCGGGTCGTGCAGCAGCCGGGTGTAGTTGTCGGCGCCGGCGAACTGCTCCTTGCCGTCGACGGTCCGGTGCAGGCTCAGGAGGAAGGACCAGCAGATCGGGTAGATCTTGAAGACGCCGAACAGCAGCAGGGCGGGCAGCACGAAGAGGTAGGGGGCGGGGCGCCGGCGGCGGGCCGCGCCGGGGCGGCGTCCGGTGGCGGCCCCCTCGCGCGGACGGGCGAGCGTGGCGGTCACCGGACGACCTTGCGGCCCGTCTGCGTGGCGAGCTGTTCGGCGGCTTCCTTGAGGACCTTGGCCGGGTCGGCGCCCTTGAGCAGGACCTTCGACTGGGCGTCGGTGACGAGCTTGAGGGCGCGGGCGTAGTCGGCGGTGAAGTTGACGGCGGGCTGGGGGGCCTTGAGGGCCTCGAGGAAGATCTCGCCCCGCTTCTGGCCGCCGAAGAACGGCGAGGGCTCGTGGAAGACGGCGTCGTCGTAGGCCTTCATCAGTGCGGGGGCGATGCCCTTGCCCTTGTAGATCGCGACCTGCGAGGCGGGGCGGGTGAGCACGAACTCGACGAAGGACCAGGCGGCAGCCTGGTGCTTGCTGGTGCCGGCGATGGCGAGGTGGGTGGAGTTGACGGTGGCGGCGGTGGCGCCGCCGCGCCGGACGGCCGGGGGCAGCCGGACCTTCCACTTCCCGGCCTGCTCGGGGACCTGCTCCTCGACGACCCCGCCGAACCAGGTGGGCATGGGCAGCACGGCGGCGGTGCCCTGCTTGAGGGAGCTCATCAGCGTGTTCCAGCCGCCGGCGAGGTCGCTGACCAGGCCCGCGTCGTTCATGGTCTTGATGAGGGTCATGGCCTTGACGGCCTCGGGCGAGGCGAGGGCGATGCGGCCGTCGAGGTTGAAGTAGAAGGTGCCCTGGAGCTGGAGGAGCATCTGGAAGAAGTTGGCGGCGTCGGCCTGGGAGGCGGGCTTGTCGATGCCGAGCAGGTGGGCGCCGGTCCTGGCCTTGATCTGCTTGCCGGCCTCGATGGTCTCGTCCCACGTCTGCAGTGCCGCGCCGTCCACCCCGGCCTTCTCGAAGAGGTCGGCGCGGTAGTAGAAGCCGGCCGAATTGGCTTCCCAGGGGAGGGCGTTGACCCGCTTGCCGTCGGGGCTGACGGTCTCCCACAGGCCCTGGGCGAAGGCGTTCTGGTAGGCGGTGGCGCCGAGCGGGCCGAGGTCGGCGAGGCCGCCGGGGAACTTCTCGACGTAGCCGGGCAGGTAGTCGACGCCGATGTGCAGGACGTCGGCCAGGCCCTGGCCGCCGGCCGCCATGCCGGTGGTGATCTTGTCCCAGATGGCGGGGTTGCCGATGTCCTCGACGGTGACCTTGATGTCCGGGTACTTCTTGTTGAACTCGGGTATCAGGGCCTTCAGTTCGGCGGCCGGGCCCTGCCAGGACCAGACCCTGATCGCGCCCTTGTCCTTGTCGCCGGAGCTGCCCGCCGCACCCGTGTCGCCGCTGCCGGAACAGCCGGCGAGGCCGCCGACGCCGGCCGCGGCGGCCAGGGCGCCGCCCAGTTGCAGCACTCTGCGGCGATCCACGTGGTTCAGGTCCATGGCTGACATCCCTCTGTTCGAAGCCGTGCGGAAGCTGACTGGCCGGAACTCAATCACGGCCGATGGTCGACTTACAAGACTTCACTGAAAACTTTCAGTCTGATCAGACAGTCTTCTTCCGCCGGATCCATTGCAAGGCTGCCGATCTGCTTGCTAGCGTGCCGCCGCGCCCCGCTCTCACCCCCCGAACCGGGAGTCCCCATGCCGCTGTCCCCCGTCCCCCTGATCGCCTCCCTCGCCCTGCTCGCGCCACTGGCCGTCCTCAACCCGGGCTTCGAACAGGGCCCGGAGGGCTGGCAGTTCGGGCCCGGCACCGGAATCGCGAGCAACTACCCGCACGGCGGGGGCAAGCTGATCTACCTCGACGAGGGCGCCGGCCGGAAGGTCGCCCAGACCATCACCGCGCAGACTGCGGGCAGGTACGACATCTCGGCGTGGATCGCCACCGGCGGTGCGAACGGCGGCTACGTCGCCCGGGTCAACGGCGCCGTCCGGGCCGCGCTGACCCTGCCCGCCTCGGTGAACTACCGCCGCTACACGCTCAGCCGGATCTCCCTGGCGGCCGGCGACCGGCTGGAGATCGCCTTCGAGTCCGGCGACGGCTGGCTCAACGCCGACGACGTGATGCTCTCCCCCGCCGCCCCCGCGGACCCCTCGGTCAGCTCCTCCGACCCGAAGATCGTCGAGATGTTCGACTGGGCCAAGCGCAAGGCCAACAGCTGGGTCCAGCTGCCCGGCACCCAGGGCCCGCTGAACGTCGACGAGAACCACACCGGCGGCAGCGGCACCGGCACGTACGCGCCCTCCTACTGGGCCGGGTACGCCAACCGCAGCGGCTACTACTCGCGCGACATGGCCCACCAACTGGCCGGCGCGAACGTGCTGGGCCTGGGCGCGGCGAACAAGGCGATGCTCAGGTCCTTCGCGGCCTCCGCCACCCCCGAGCACAAGTACTACCCCGTGTGGGCCCTGAACTTCGACGACCGCACGCCCCTGTCGATCGACTACCGCAACCCGGACCTGTTCGTGCGCGAGGTGCCGGCCACCTTCGAGCTGGTGCAGAAGGCCGCGGAGGCGTACCGCTGGAGCGGCGACCGCGGCTACCTCGACGACCCGGCACTGTGGGACTTCTACCGGCACGCCACCGCCGAGTTCGTCGACCTGCACGACGGCCTCAAGGACAACGGCGTCGTCAAGGTCGCCGAGGGCACCGGCGCCGGCATCTTCCGGGGCACCGCCAGCTACAACGAGCAGAGCGGCGAGCCGCTGGCCGAGGCGGGCGACGCCATCGGCTCCCAGTACCAGGCCTACCTCGCGATGGCCTCGCTGGCCCGCGCCAAGGGCGAATGCACCCTCGCCGGCAGCTACGACCGCAAGGCCCGCGACCTGAAGACCTACTACAACACGGTCTGGAGCGGCACCGGTTCCGGCGCGGACATGGTCCGCGGTTACACCACCGACGGGCACGCCCTGACCGGCTGGGGCAAGGAGAACAGCTGGTTCATGCCGATGAAGCAGATCATCGACCCGGGCCCGCGGCGCGAGGCCTACCTGGACTACATCGACCAGCAGGCCACCGGCGACGGCCGCCCGGACAACATCGAGGCGCTGACCTACCTGCCGGACACCTTCTTCACCGCCGGCCGCAACGACACCGCCTGGAAGTGGATGCGGCAGGTCTACGACCAGAAGGACGTCCAGCACGTCAACACCGCCCAGGGCACCAACGGCGACTACCCCGAGGTCTCCTTCACCCTGCTCGGCCAGACCGTCCAGGGCCTGCTGGGCGTCACCCCCGACGCCCCCGCCCGCACCCTGACCACCCTCTCGCACCTGCCCACCGGCATGGACTGGCTCGCGCTGGACGACCTGCGGATCGGCGGCTCGGTCTTCTCCCTGCGCCACGACGGCGCGACCGCCTCGACCCTGACGCACACCTCCGGGACCACGGCCTACACCTGGCAGGCCCGCTTCCCCGGCCGGCACGCCAGGGTCTCGGTCAACGGCGTGACCCGCCCGGCCCGCACCGAGGTCGTCGACGGCACGACCTACACCGTCGCCACGGTCCGCGTCGCCCCCGGCGCCACCGTCACGGTCCGCGCCCGCTGACCCTCCGGACGGCCCGGACACCGCGGCCGTCCCCACGAGTTCCCCGCCCGGCGCCCTGCAGCCGGGCGGGGACCACGGACCGGGTCCCCGCACTCGAGGGGAGCGCGGGGGCCCGGTCCCGACGCGTAATTGGCTCGCCCCGGCCGCATCCGTTTCCTAGGGTTTCGACCCATGCGTACGCACTACCCCCGGACCCCGCACCTGCCCTGGTCACCGGGTTTCACCCCGGACGACCTCCGGGCGGCGGCCCCCTCGGGACCCGCGGCGCTCGCCGGCCGCGAGGTGGTGGTCACCGAGAAACTGGACGGCGAGAACACCACCCTCTACCGCGACGGGCTGCACGCCCGCTCGCTGGACTCGGGACACCACCCCTCCCGCGCCTGGGTGAAGGCGCTCCAGGGCCGGATCGGCCCCGGCATCCCGCCGGGCTGGCGGGTCTGCGGGGAGAACCTGTACGCCCGGCACTCGCTCGCCTACACCGGTCTCGACTCGTACTTCTACGGGTTCTCGGTCTGGGACGCCGACGGCCGCTGCCTGCCCTGGGACGACACGGTCCACTTCCTCGGCCGGCTGGGCGTACCGGTCCCCCGCGTGCTGTGGCGCGGCACCTACGACGAACGGGCGCTGCGCCGGCTCCGGTTGGACACCGGCCGCCAGGAGGGCTTCGTCGTCCGCGCCGTCGAGGGCTTCGGGGCCGAGGAGTTCGCCCTGCGGGTCGCCAAGTGGGTGCGCCCCGGGCACGTGCAGACCGGCACCCACTGGATGCACGCGGCCGTGGTGGAGAACGGCCTCGGCCCCGCCGCCCCGCTGTGGGCGGTCCGGTCCGGCGCCGCGCCCGAACCGGGGGCCCTGCTCGGCGCCCTCGGGTACGACGGTGGACAAGGGCCCGACGAGCGGACTTCCGAGGCCGTGCGCGAGGCCGCGGGCCGGCTCGACGTACTGGGCCGGACCGGGGACGCGCGCCTGGCCGGGGTGCTCGCCACCCTGCTGCACGAGGCGCCCCGGGCCGCGCTGTTCCCGGGACTGCGGCCCGTGCTCGGCCTCCCGCTGGCCCGGCGGGTCGCCGACCTGACCGGTCTGCACCGGCTGCTGCACGCGCCCTTCCCCGACGAGGAGCGCCGGGCCGGCCTCATCCGGCTCGCGGCCGCCACCGACCCCGGGGTGCTGCACGCGGTGGCCGCCGCGGTACCCGCCGGGGCGGCGGCGCTCGAACAGGCCGAGTGGTCCGCCCTGTACGCCCAGGAGGCCGGCCTGCTGGCCGAGGACCCGCTCGGACCGCTGCGCGAGGGGCTGCGCACCGCGCTCGCCGGCGCCGGGGTCGGCTCCGCGGCGGCCGACCGCTGCTGGGCCCGGGCCCGGGAGGCGTACGCCCAGGGCCGGATCGGCGGTGTCGAGGAGGCGGTGGCCGCCACCTGGCCGCTGCGCGCGGAACCCTTCCCCCGGCTGCTGCACCTGGTCGGCCCGGCGGGCAGCGGCAAGAGCACCCTGGCCGCCGCGGTGCCCGGGGCCCGCTGCGTGTCGCTCGACGCGCTGCGGGCCGCCCGCGGGGACCGGTCCGACCAGTCGGCCAACCCCGCGGTGCTGCGCGCCGGGCTCGCCCTGCTCGATGCGGAGCTGGCGACCGGCGGCACCGTCGTCTGGGACGCCACCTCCCTCACCGAGCGGCAGCGCGAGCCGGTCCTGGCGGCGGCCGCCCGACGGTCCGCCCTGGTCACCCAGGTGGTGTCGGTGGTGGGCGAAGATGAACTGGTACGGCGCAACGACGCCCGGACGCACCGGCTGCCGGCCGGTGCCCTGGAGCGGCAGCTGCGCCGGTACAGCCCCCCGTACCCGGGGCGGGCGCACCGCATCCGGTACGCCGGACCGGACGGCGGGATCGAGGACCGGGCCGGTGGCCTGGCGGACGGGGGCCCCTGGGAGGTTCCGGCGGCGGTCGCCGGGCCCGGGCCGGAGCAGTGGGGTGTGAAGGACTGATGCGTACCAGCGAGGAGATCTACCACCAGGTGCGCTGGGATCCGCGCCTGGACCCGGCGCGCTTCGTGCTCGGCCTGCTGCAACGCGGCGCCCCGCCCAAGCGGGTGCCGCTGCCCGCCTTCGTCCCCGGCGGCGACATCCCCTGGCACCGGGTGCTCTTCATGGAGGCCGACGGGGAGCTGGTGTGGGACCGGGCCGCCGGCCTGGACCGGGTCGGGCAGGGTGACGCCGGCCGGGTTCGGGCCGACCGGCTGCTGCGCTCCCCCTACTTCGCCACCAGGACCCCGCACTCCTGGGACGGCGCCGGCTGGTCGGCGGCCGAGCCGGTCCCGGCGACCGCGCCGTCCCGGGTCCGGGTGCTGACCTGGAACACCCTCTGGGACCGGTACGACCCCGAGCTGATCGACACCGCCCGGCGGCGCCCGCTGCTGCTCGCCGCACTGGCCGCCGCCGACGCGGACGTGATCGCGCTCCAGGAGGTGGAACCGGCCCTGGTGGAGATGCTGCTGGCGGCCGACTGGGTGCGCGCCGGGTACACCCTGGGCACCGACCCGCACGGACCGGACCCGGCCCAGCACGGGCTGCTGCTGCTCAGCCGGCTGCCCGTGCGGGAGGCCGGCTGCCACGAGCTGGGTCGGCACAAGGCGCTCACCGCGGTCGTGGTGGAGACCGCGGCCGGACCGCTGACGGTCGCGGCCGTCCACCTCTCCTCCGACCACTCCGCCAACAGTGCGGCCCGCCGCACCGCCGAACTGGCGCAGGTGGCCGAGGGCTTGGCGCTGCTGCCCGGAGAGGTGGCACTGGTCGGCGACTTCAACGACGGACACGTCGGCGCGCGCGGGCCGGAGGGGGTGCTCGGACTGCGGGACGCCTGGACGGAGCAGCGGGGCCCGGCGGACGACACGCCCACCTTCGACCCGGCCGCCAACCCGCTGGCCGCGCTCGCCTCCCTGACCGGACAGGCCGGCCGGATCGACCGGGTCCTGCTGCGCGGCACCGCCCGCCCGGTGGAGTGCGCCCTGACGGGCGACCGCCCCTCCCCCGACGGGCTGTTCGTGTCGGACCACTACGGCCTGCGGGCCGACCTGGACTTCGCGACGGCGGGCGGGGAGGGCCGGGAGCCGGCCCTCGCGACCCTGGCGGGCGCGCCGAGCGTGCGCACCGCGCTGGCCTGGCTGCCGCCCGCCGGACTGGTGCCGCCGCTGCGGGAGTTGCGCACCGCCCACGACCCCCAGGTCCGGCGCTGGCCCGAACACGTCAACCTGCTCCACGGCTTCGCGCCCGAGCACGACTTCGACCGGGCCGCCGGGCTGGTCTCCGAGGTCGCCGCCGGTACGCCCGCCTTTCCCGTACGGCTGTCGGGGGTGCACACCTTCGGCCACCGCGAGGAGGCGACGGTCTGGCTGGACCCGGCGGCTGACGGGGACGGGGCCTGGCAGGAGCTGCACGCGGCGCTGACGGCCCGCTTCCCCGGCTGCTGGGGCCGGTGCGGGGGCTTCACCCCGCACCTGACGCTCGGCCGTTCCCGGGACCCCCGGCGGGTGGCGGCGGCCTGCGCCGAGCACCTGGCCGGTCGGCCGGACCGGGCCCGGGTCGGCGAACTGGCCCTGCTCTCCCGGCGCGGCGAGGAGCCCATGCGGGTCCGCGCCACCGTGGAGCTGGGCACCGGCACCGTCCGCTGGCTCCCCGAGGAAGTGGCCGGGGACGGCCCGGCGGACCCGCCCGGGGAGATCACGGCATCACCTCCCGGCGCACCGGACACCGCGGAACTGACCCACCGGGTCGCCGCCGCGCTCCCCGGCGCCCTCGTCGAGACCGTCGGCTCCCGCCGGCTGGGCTGCGCCCTGCCCGGGGCCGACCTGGACCTGGTGGCGGCCGTCCCCGGGACCGTGGACCCGGGCGCGGTCGCGGACCGGCTGCGGGCCGCGCTCCCGGCGGCGGCACGGCTGCGGGAGGTGACCGGGGCGCGGGTGCCCGGACTGCGGTTCGCCCTCGGGGACCTGGACGTGGACCTGGTGCTGGTGGGCACCGGCCCGCTGGACCCGGCCCGCGCGGTGGCGCGCCGGGCGGAGCTGGGCGAGGCGGCGGCCGTGGCACTGAGCGCGGTGGCCGACGCGGATGCCGTGGCCGCGGCCGTCGGAGCGCGCGGGGCCGCCTTCGGGCGACTGGCCCGCACCGTCAAGGGCTGGGCGCGGGCCCGCGGGCTGGACTGCGCTCCGTACGGCGGGCTGCCGGGGATCGCGTGGGCGGTGCTGGCCGCCCGTACGGTGCGGGCCGCCGGACCGGACGCCTCGGACGCCGAGCTGCTGCGGGGGTTCTTCGCCACCTGGGCCGCCTGGGACTGGCGGGAACCGGTGGCCCTGGCGGACCCGCCGGCCGGGCCCGCCCCCGGCGGGGACCCGGTCACCGTGCTGACCCCCGCGGCGCCGGTGCGCAGTTGCACCGCCCAGGTCTCGGCGGGCTTCCGGGACCTGCTGGTGGCGGAGCTGTACCGGGCCTGGGAGGCGCTGGAGGCCGGGGACCCGGGCGCCCTGACCGAACCGCCGCCGCTGCACCGCCGGCACGCCGCCTGGGCGCTGGTGAGCGTACGGGCCTCCGGTCCGGAGGCCTTCGAGGAGCTGCGGGGGCGCGTCCGCGGGCGGCTGCGGGCGCTCGTGCGGGCTCTGGAGGAAGCGGGCGCCCCCGACGCGCACGCCTGGCCGGTGCCGGTGCGCGACCGCCCGGACGCGGTGCGGCTCGCCATCGGCCTGGGCCGCACCCCGCCCGACGCGGACCGGCTGGCGGCCGTGGCCGCTGCCTGGTGCCGCGACCTGCCGGGGGTGACGGTGAGCCGGGCCGAGGGCGGGGCCCTGGGGAACTTCCGGCGGCCCTGAAGCCCGGAGGTCCTGAGGGCTATCCCACCAGCCGGCGGCGCCAGTCCAGCGGTGTGACCTCGATCGCCCGGGTCGGGTCGCGGTCCCAGACGGTGGGGAGGCCGGCCGCCGTCAGGGCGGCCCGGACCTCGGCGCCGACCGCCGCGGTGGTCGCGGGCGAGCCGTCGAAGCCGCCGTACAGCAGCATCAGTCCCTGGCCGGCCGCGGCCGAGTCGGTGCACTGCGTGTGGAAGTAGACGTACCCGCGGGCCCCGGGCCGGGCCTCGGCGCCGATCTCCGCCTCGCCGCAGCTGCGGCAGCAGGTGAAGTTCTCCCGGGCGGTGATCCCGGCCTCCTCCAGCGCGGCGAAGGCGCGGGTCAGCTTCTCGGGGTCGGTCTCGCCGCGCCAGGAGGCCTGCTCTGCCACTCGCTCCAGCCACAGCCGGTCGGCCAGCGCCGCCGCCTGGGCGCGGGAGAGCGGCCGGCGGTCGGCGGTGACCAGGTAGTCCTCGGCGAGCTCCGCCAGCTGGGCGCGGTCGGCGTAGCCGCCGGCCAGCACCTCGCGCACCCGGCGCGCCAACTCCCGGCGGTCCTCGTCGGAGAGCTCGGGCTCCGGTACCTCGGCGGCGGGCCCCATGTCGAGCAGCGACCAGCTCGCGCCGACCCGCTCCGCCGGCCCGGCGGCGGCCGGGCCGCGGGCCCAGTCCGTCAGGAACCCGGCCACCGCGGCCGCGTCGGCGACCTGCGCCTGGAAGTGCCGGCCGGGCGAGCCGTCCCGGTACTCCAGCGTGTGGTCACCGCCGCTCTCGTGCCACACCTGGGCGAAGACGTCGGGCAGGTCGGGTATCCGCTGCACCACCAGGAACCGGTCGCCGTCCGCCCCGATGCGCCGCACCAGGGCGGTCAGTTCCGCCGCGGACACCCGCACGTGCCGCCGGCCGTCCTCCGTCTTCACCACGATCTCGAGCATGGTCCGCACTGTGCCACGCGCCGCTGACAACGCCGCGGCCGGGCTCCCGGCCGCGGCGCTACGACCGGTCGCGCTCGTAGCGGAGCATGACCACCCCGTTGCCGAAGGTGCGGGTCCCGACCAGGTGCAGCGGCTGCTCCGGGGCCTCCAAGGGCGGGAATGCGGGCCGCCCGCGGCCGATCAGGACGGGGTGGACGTAGTGCTCGTAGACGTCGATCAGGTCGAGCCGGCGGAACTCCGCGCCCAGCACGGCGCCCCCGACCGCCAGGTCCCCGCCCGGCTGGGCCTTCAGCGCCGCGATCTCGGCCGGGTCCACCTCCCGCCGCAGCTCCGCCGTCCACTCGTCGGGCCGCTCCAGCGTGCGCGAGTACACGGTCTTGGGCATGTCCCGCCACAGCGCCGCGAACTCGGCCTCGATCGGGGTGGCGTCGGGCCGCCGGTCGGCGGTGGGCCAGTAGTCCGCCATCAACTCGTGGGTGACCCGGCCCTGGAGGAAGCCGCCCATCGGGGCCAGCCGGCGGTTGAAGTGGCCGTGCAGCTCCTCGTCGACCCGGTGCCAGTCGATCTCGCGGTCCGGTCCTTCCATGTACCCGTCGAGGGACACGCCCATCATGAAGACGATCTTCCGCACGGTTCCTCCGCTCCGCCGATGACGCGCACCCTACGCCGCCGGGTACGGCGTGCCCGGCAACCGCGTGGGCGAGAATGGCGGCGGGCGTGTCACGGGATCCGGACGGAGGTGCGGGATGGCGAAGAAGGAACTGCGGGCGCACCAGCGCGAGGCCGTGGACGCCGTCCTGCGGGCCCTGGAGCCGGGGCCCGGCGGGCGGCTACCGGCACGGGGCCTGCGCACGCAGGTGGTGATGGCCACCGGCGCCGGCAAGACCTTCGTCGCGGCCCGCTGCGCCGAGGAGCTGCGGGCGCACCGCACGCTGGTGCTCGTCCCCTCCCTCGACCTGCTCACGCAGTCCGTGGACGGCTGGCGGGAGGCCGGCCGGCGCGGGGCCGTGATCGGCGTGTCGTCGCTGCGCGAGCGGGAGACCGGCTTCCGCAACACCACCTCGCCCGAGGAACTGGCCGCCTGGTGCCGGGCCGAGGCCAAGGTCACCGTCTTCGCCACGTACGCCTCGCTGGGCCTGGGCACCCTGGAGCGGGCGCATCTGGCCGGGCTGCCCGCCTGGGACCTGATCGTGGTCGACGAGGCGCACCGCACCTCCGGCCGGCTGGGCAAGGCCTGGGGAGTGGTCCACGACAACACCCGCGTCCCGGCCGACCGGCGGCTCTACATGACCGCCACCCCGCGGCTGTGGCAGGAGGACTCCGAGGGGGCCGGGCCGGGCGAGCCGGTGGCGTCGATGGAGGACGATCCGGCCGGGCCGTTCGGCGCGGTCTGCCACCGGCTGACCCTGTCGGAGGCCATCGACCGCGGGATCGTCGCCCCGTACCAGGTGGTGTGCGTGGACGTCACCGACACCGCCTTCCAGGCGGCGCTGCTGGTCGGTGCGGACGCCCGCTCGGACGCGGTGCGCGGGGCCCGGCTGGCCGCGCTGCAGACCGCGGCGCTCAAGGCCGCGGCCGAGGAGGGGCTGAGCCGGACCCTGGTCTTCCACCACCTGACGAAGGAGGCCGAGGCCTTCGCGGCCGGCCTGCCGAGGGTGGCCCGGCGGTTGCGTGCGGCCCGCGGCGGGCGGCGCCTGTACCCGGCCGGGGTGTGGGCGGACTGGCTGTGCGGGGAGC
Organism: Streptomyces sp. NPDC089919; assembly: GCF_040684615.1. Taxonomy (NCBI): domain Bacteria; kingdom Bacillati; phylum Actinomycetota; class Actinomycetes; order Kitasatosporales; family Streptomycetaceae; genus Streptomyces; species Streptomyces sp. NPDC089919. The sequence continues at coordinate 2,213 of NZ_JBFBGK010000016.1, read as the reverse complement.
ACCGGCCGCTGCACCGGCGCCGGGTGCTGGCCGAGTTCGCCGAGACCGAGCACGCGTTCCTCAGTTCGGTGCGCGCCCTGGGCGAGGGCGTGGACACCCGGACCTGCGACTCGGTCTTCTGGGCCGACCTGCGCGGTTCGATGCCGGACCTGGTCCAGGCGGTCGGGCGGGCGCTGCGCATCCGGCCGGGCGAGGGCAAGGTCGCCTCGCTGGTGGTGCCGGTGCTGCTGGGGCCGGGCGAGAGCCCGGACACCATGCTCGCCTCCCGGGCGTACGGCGACCTGGCCCGGCTGCTGGAGGCGCTACGGGCCCACGACGCGCGGGTGGTCGAGGCGCTCGCCCAGCCGCAGGCGCCCGGCTCGTACCAGCCCACCGGCCGGGGCGCGGGCGGGGCGCGGGGCGGACTGAGCGGACCGGCGCGGCAGTTGCTGAAGTTCTCCACGCCCCGGGATCCGGCGGCGCTGGCGGCCTTCATCCGGCTGCGCGTCCTGACGCCCGAGAACACCCAGTGGCAGCGCGGGATGACGGCGGCGCACCGGTACGCGCGGCTGGCCGGGGACCTGAAGGTGCCGTTCGGCTTCCGGGTGCCGGCCGGGGGCGGGGATCAGCTCGCGGCGGGTAGCCGGCCGGGCGCGCCCGCGGAGGTCGTCGAGGAGCCGGGGGTGACCGGGGCGGTGGGCGCGGACGAGGCGGCCGGCTGGCCCGCGGGGCTGGCCGGGTTCCCGCTCGGGCAGTGGATCGCCGACGCCCGGCGGTCCTTCAAGCGAGGAGCGCTCTCGGCGGAGCGGGTGGCCGGGCTGGACGAGCTGGGCATGGTCTGGTCGCACCTGGACGTGGCTTTCGAGGAAGGGCTCCAGGCGGCGCGCGGCTGGGCGGCCGAGCACGGCCATCTGCTGGCCCCGTCGGAGGCGACCTGGCAGGGGCATCCGGTCGGGGTGTGGCTCAAGAACAACCGGGCCGCCGGACGACGGCCCGAGGGCGGACCCGGCGCGCTGTCCGAGGACCGGCGCGCGGCCCTGGAGGAGATCGACCCGGCCTGGTGCCCGGCCTGGCCGGTGGACTGGCAGCGATGCTTCCGGCTGGCCCGGCTGCACGCCGAGGCCGGCGGCCGGGTCCCGGACGGCGGCGGCGAGCTGGTGGTCCAGGGCGAGGACCTGGGGAAATGGCTGTGGACCCAACGCCTGGGCTGGGACCGGCTGTCCATGGCGCAGCGCTGGATGCTCGAACACGTCCTCGGCGCCGGCCCGCTCACCGCGCGCGAACGGCCCCCGGCGCGCACCCCGCAGGCGGCGAAGTGGGCGGCGAACCTGGCCGCGGCGCGGCAGTTCCACCGGCGCGAGGGGCACCTCGACGTCCCGCGCAGCCATGTGGAGACCGTCTCGGGGGTGCCGTACCGGCTGGGCACCTGGGTGGCCAACGCCCGCAGCCGCGCGGACCGGCTGACGCCGGAGCGGGTGGCGCAGCTGACGGCGCTGGACATGCGCTGGGCGTAGGACGCGGCCCGGGGAACGCGCCGCGCGCCCCCCGGCGCGCCGGGCACGCTCGGTGAGGCCGGGGGCCGAGAAGTCACCACTCTGTGTATCGGTCGTGTATCAGAGAGTGACAAAGCGCTGGTTCGGGGGTTGCGAAGGGCAGTCGGCGCGGCATGATCCCCGCCAAGATCCCGCGGCGTCCGTCCGTTCCACGGTCGGATGATCGTAGGGTCGGGCTGATGCCGGCCGGGCCGGCATGACCCGCCATTGACCGACCAATCCACGGGACGGACCCGGAGTTTCGGATCCGTATCCCCCTCGATCTGGGAGAGCACCAATGGACACCGCCCACACCCCCAAGGACGGCACCACCCTCATCGGTTCCGTCCAGCGCGCACTGCGCCTCGTCGAGACCCTGCACGCGGAGGGCTCCGCCACCGCCAAGCGGCTGTCGCGGCTCACCGGCATCCCCCTCCCGACCACCTACCACCTCCTGCGCACCCTCACCCACGAGGGATACGTCCACCGCGAGGACGGCACCTTCCGCCTCAACGAGGGCCTGCCGCTCCCGATGGCCTCCTGACCCCGGGGGCATGAAACCCTGCCCCCATGGACAAGATCGTCGAGGAGCTGCGCGAGGTGCTGGCGGCCGGGCTGGCCGACGCCGCCGACCGGCTCGCGGCCCGGACCCTGGCCGAGGACCCCGCGTACGCCGCCCTGCTCGGCCACGACGAACTCCGT
>NZ_JBFBGK010000015.1:0-107016 GCF_040684615.1 Streptomyces sp. NPDC089919 | reverse complement strand
CCCGCGTTCGACTCCAGGGCCACCGCCAGGAGTCCGGCGGCCGGCCCTCCGTCGCGGGCCAGCCAGCCGGCGACGGCCGTCCGCAGGGCGGGCGCGCCCTGCGGGTCCCCGTAGCCGAAGTCGGCGGCGGTCAGGCCGGCGAGCACCTGCCGCTCGGCCTGGAGCCAGGCGGTGCGGGGGAAGGCCGTGAGGTCGGGCACGCCGGGGGAGAGGTCGATCCGGCAGGGCACCGCGCGCAGCGCGTCGACCGGGCCGCCGCGCGGGGCGGGGGCGACCGGGACGGCGGGGGCGGCCGGCGGCACCGCGACCACCACCGTGCCGCCCCGGCCGCGCCCGGCCACCTGGCCCGTCTCGGCCAGGCGCTGGTAAGCCTCCGTCACCAGGCCGCGTGAGACGCGGAGTTCGGCGGCGAGGACCCGGGTGGCGGGCAGCCGGCTGCCGACCGGCAGGGTGCCGTCGGCGATGGCGGCCCGCAGCCGGCCGGCCAGCCAGTCGGTGCGCGCGCCCGCGGGCACGCCGCCCATGTCGAGCTGGAGGAAGTCCGAACCGGCCGGCCGGACCAATCGCGTTATGGACCCCTGCTCGGAGACCTCTTTGGACCTGCTCACCGGACCATTGTGCCTCCAGGCTGGTCCGTATGACAGGTACCAGCACCTCGCCCCCGCGTCCCGCCCCGGCCCCACGCCCCTCCGTCCGCGTTCCCGTCCGCGATCTGCTGCCCGGTGTGGCCGGCATGGTGCTGGTCGGCAGCAGCGTCACCGTCTCGCGATCCCTGGCCGGGGCCCCGCTGTTCACCGCCCAGGCGCTGCGGTACGCGGCCGCGGCACTGCTCCTCGTGCTGTTGGCCCGGGCCGCCGGGGTCCCGCTGCTGCGTCCCCGGGGGCGCGAGTGGCTGTGGCTGGCGGGGGTCGCGGTGAGCGGTCTGGTGCTCTTCAACGTGGCCGTCGTACGCGGGGTCGCGCATGCGGAGCCGGCGGTGATCGCGGTCGCCATGGCCTGCGCGCCGGTCCTGCTCGGGGTGGTCGGTCCGCTACTGGAGGGCCGCCGGCCCAGCCGCCGGGTGCTGCTGGCGGCGCCGGTGGTGGTCGTGGGGGCCGCGCTGGTCGAGGGCAGCGGCCGCACGGATGCCGCCGGAGTGGGCTGGGCCGCGCTGGCGCTGGCCTGTGAGGCCGGGTTCACCCTGCTCGCGGTGCCGGTACTGGGCAGGCACGGGGCGTGGGGAGTCTCGGTGCACGCGGTGTGGATGGGTGCGGCGATGCTGGCGGGGCTCGCGGTGTCCACGGAGCCGCCCGCCGCGGTGACCGAGCTGGGGGCGGCCCAGTGGGCGGCCGTGGGCTACCTGGCCGTGCTGGTCACGGCCGTGGCCTTCCTGCTCTGGTACCGCACGGTGGCGGCCGTGGGCTCCGGCCGCGCCGGACTGCTCACGGGCGTGGCCCCCCTCGCGGCGGCCGGCGCCGGAGCCCTGACGGGCGGCGGCGTCCCCGGCCCGCCGGTATGGCTGGGCCTGGCCGTGGTGATCGCAGGCCTGACCGCGGGCCTGCGCCCAGACAGCGCCTGACTGCGGAACGTCACGGAGTGCCGGGTCACTCCCCGGCCCCGCGGGACTCCGGTGTCATGGCCAGCGCGGCGACGAAGGCCGCCGGGGTCGGGTAGCGCAGCCCGGGGTCACGGGCCAGGCAGGTGCGCAGGACCTCGCGCAGCGCGTCCGAACCGGGCAGGTCGGCCACCGAGACCTCCTCGTGTGCGACGGCGTACAGGCGGGCGGAGAAGGAGGAACCCTCGTGGGGGAGCCGGCCGGACACGCACTGGTACAGCACCGCGCCGAGGGCGTACAGGTCCGACCGGATGTCCGCCTCCTGGCCCAGAAGCTGCTCGGGTGCCATGAAGACGGGCGTGCCGATCATGTGCCCCGTCTGTGTGAGCCGCTCGCCCGCCGCCTCCAGGGCCCGGACGAGCCCGAGATCGATGATCACGGCCCCGCGGCTCCGGTGGAGGACGATGTTGGACGGCTTGATGTCGATCCGGGACAGGCCCATGGCGTCCAGGTAGCGAAGGGCCTCGCCGAGGTCCGCCGCGATCCCGGCGGTCCGCTCGGGCGTCAGGATCCCTTGCTCGGCCAGGAGTCCGGCGAGCGAGGGCCCCTCGATCAGTTCCATGACCAGGGCCTGCTCCGGGGAGTCGAGCAGCTCGATGGAGCGCGCGACGTTGGGGTGGCGCATCCGCATGCCGATCCGGGCCTCACGGTGGAACCGGGCCAACATGTTTTCGTCAGCGGCAAGTTCACGGCGGAGCAGCTTGATCGCCACGGTGTCGCCGGTCTGCAGGTCCCGCCCCCGGTAGACGACGCCCATGCCGCCCGACCCGATCGCCTCCAGTGCCTCGTAGCGGTCGCCGAGCCGGGTGACCGGCAGCGGCCGCTCCGGCACGACGGCGGCAGGGACCCCGTCCGTGGTGTTCGTGCCCTGGGGAACGGGCCGGACCGTGGTGGCGGTGTCCCAGGGGCCGGCCAGTTGGGGTGCGGGCAGCCCCAGGTCCACCCGCTCGTTCTCGTTGTGCCGGGCGAAGCCGGCCAGCCGCCGGGCGTAGGCGTCGGTGAGCCGGTAGTACGTGACGCGGGAGTCCGCCGGGTTGCCGTACGCGGTGGCGTCGGCCCGGTCGCCCTCGCTCGCCACTTCGAGGACCCCGTTGCGCACCAGGTGGCGCAGCAGCCGGGTCACCGTCGGCGGGTCCATCCGCAGGAGCGGGTCCACCTGTCCGTCGCCGGTGATCTCCCGCGCCGTGAACATCCGCCCCCGGCTGCGCAGGGCCCAGTCCACCACGTGGTACCCGCTCAGGCGCCAGCGGTCCTCGTCGATCGGCAGCGGTGCCGGCCCGTCCGCCGTGTCCACGGCCACGGCGGCGGAGACCACCTCTTCCAGGTGGCTGTAGAACTGTATGCGGCCCCAGTCCTCCTCGGGTACCTGGAGCATCGGACGTCCCGAACCGCCCCACACCACCAGGGCGTTGAGCTCCTGGAGGAGCCTGCGGGGCACGCCCCGCGCCTTGAAGCGGAGGTAGTCCGTGAGCGTGCCGAGTCCCGCCGGCTCCGCGTCCGGCGCGTCCGGCGAAGGGTATCCGTGCCAGGTCACGCTCGGCGGCTGGATCCCCGGCAGCGGGGGCGGCTCTGGCGTGCGCCGGAGCTCGGAGCGCCGGGCGTCGAGGAGCCCCTGTAAGAGCCGCTCGGGGGCCTCCCACAGGCACGGCACGTACATCCGCCAGCTGAAGACGCTCTCGTACACGCCGTTGCCCCGGTCGGCGTCCCGGATGGCCTGGTCGTGCAGGTCGGGACCGGCCACCAGGATGAAGTGGGCGCCGCGTGCCGTCAGCACGTTCTTGAGGGTGCCGAGCAGGGTCTCGAGGTGGCGCAGGGCGTCCTCGGAGCTGTCGGTGAGCTTGTCCACCTCGTCCAGCACGATCACGGGGTGCACCAGCAGCCGGTCCCGTACCCGGCGGCGCAGGCGTCGGCGCCGACGGGGGGCCGGGTGTCCCTGGACGCCGCCCAGGAGCTGGATGATCCGGATGAGGTCGTGCTCGACGTCCGTCTCGGAGTAGGCGAGGAAGGCGGCCTCGGTCGCCCGCGCGCTGGTGCGCTTGCCCGTCAGGCTCAAGGTGGGCGTCACGGCGGCGAGCGGGCCCTTCTGGAGCCCGAACCCCATGGTGCCGCCGTGTTCGTTGCCCTCCGAGTGGGTCTGCTTGAAGGACAGCGAGGTGCGGGTGTAGGCGAGCAGCAGGGCTTCCTGGACGTCCGGCGGCAGCCGCTTGAGCAGGCCCCGGTCGTCCAGCGTCTCGAAGATGCGCCGGACGACGGCGAAGAGGAGCTGGTCGCCCTCCATCTTGCGGGCGATGTTCAGGTGCACGCTCAACAGCGCGTGCTTTCCGGCTCGTTCGTAGTGCTCGGCGGTGGCCGCGAGGGCCTGGAGGACCAGTGTCGACTTACCGACCCCGCGGAACCCGCTGACCAGGAAGGTGCCGCCGCGGGAGTGCACCAGCCGCTCCCGCAGCGTGGCGACCAGCTCCTCGTGGCCGAGCACGGGGATCGCCTCGTCCCGGGCCGCCAGCGGCTCGTGGACGTACCGGAACTCCTGGTGCAACTGTTGCAGGTACAGCATCGAGCTCCCCCTCGCTCCTGCGCCGGCCGGCGGCTCAGCCTAGACGGCTTGATCAGCGCTGGGGTGGCGATCCGTCAGGTGGGGGCTCCGGCATGCGGACGGGCCCGGGTCGACGCTCGTGCGAGCGTCGGCCCGGGCCCACGTGCTAACTGCCCCGCCTAGGGGACTTACTTGACGTTGATGCCCTTCCAGGCCGTGTTGACCGCCTTGTACTCGGTGCTGGTCGAGCCGTAGAGGTCCTTCGCCGCCGACAGCGTGGCGGTGCGGGCCTTCTTGTAGTTGGTGGTGGAGGTCATGTAGGTGGAGAGGGCCTTGTACCAGATCTTGTAGGCCTTGGTCCGGCCGATGCCCTTGACGGTGATGCCGCCGTAGGCCGGCGAGTTGTACTTCACGCCGTTGATGGTCTTGCTGCCGCTGCCCTCGGAGAGCAGGTAGAAGAAGTGGTTGGCCGGGCCCGAGGAGTAGTGCACGTTCAGGTTGCCGAGGCCGGAGTACCAGTTGTCCGCGGACTTGCCGTCCTTGCTGGGCTTGTCCATGAAGCGCAGCGGGGAGCCGTTGCCGAAGATGTCGATCTTCTCGCCGATGAGGTAGTCACCGCGGTCCGACGGGTTGTTGGCGTAGAACTCGACCGAGGTGCCGAAGATGTCGGAGGTGGCCTCGTTGAGACCGCCCGACTCCTTGCTGTAGATCAGGCCCGCGGTGGAGGCGGTCAGGCCGTGGCTCATCTCGTGGCCGGCCACGTCCAGCGAGGTCAGCGGGTCGGCGTTGCCCTCGCCGTCGCCGTAGGTCATGCAGAAGCAGTCGTCGTCCCAGAACGCGTTGACGTAACCGTTGCCGTAGTGGACGCGCGAGTACGCGCCGACGCCGTCACCGCGGATGCCCAGACGCTTGAGCTGGTTCTTGTAGAAGTCCCAGGTGACGGCCGCGCCGTAGGCGGCGTCCACACCGGCCGTCTGGCGGCTGGTGATGGAGCCGTTGCCCCAGATGTTGTTGGAGTCGGTGAAGAGCGAGCCCCGGCCCTCGCTGCCGCCCTTGAGGTCGTACGTCTTGTGGCCGCCGCGGACCAGGTCCTTCAGCGAGTACCGCCCGCTGCTGAGGGTGGTGGAGAGCTTGACCTTGCCGCTGTACTGGCTGCTGCCGGTACCGGTGCTGGTGAAGACGCTGTTGAAGGAGTACAGCTTCTTGCCCGTGCGGGCGTCGGTGATGGTGTGCACCTTGCTCGGGGTGCCGTCGGCGTCGGTGCCCTTGACGACGGTCTCCCACGCCAGGACGGCCGGGCCCTCGGCGGCCCAGACGACCTTGCGGGCGCCCTTCGGGGCGGCGATGGACGCGGGAGCGTCCGTGCTGGCCAGGGATATCTTCGCGTCGTTGGCGCGGGTGGTGCCGAGCAGGGCACCGCTCTTCTGGTGGACGACCAGGTCGCCGCCGAGGACCGGCAGGCCCGCGTAGGTGCGCTCGTAACGGGTGTGCACGGTGCCGTCGGCGTCGCGGATCACGTCCCGGACGACCAGGGCCTCGGCCGAGCCCAGGCCGATGGCCTTGGCGGTCGCGGCGGCACCGGCCTGGGCCTGCGCGATCGCGGCGGCGCGCTGCGGGCCGCTCTGGACGACCGCGCTGGCGCCGGCCTCGAGGTCGGGCGCAGCAGTGGCCGAACCGCTCTGCAGACCGACGACGACCATCGCGGCCGAGGCGGCCAGCGCGCCGACCTTGACGATACGAGTCCGGGACGAAGTGGACGTGCGCTTCATTCTCGCTCCTCTACATGTGCCCATGGGGGGTTGGCTGCGAGCCTGTCAGTCAGATGATCGTTTTGACATCTTTGAGTCAAGGATTTGACCTTCTGTTGTCCGAAGGTCGAACTCCGTTGCCCGAATGCCGGATCCGTCCGGTTCACGCTCGAACGCCCATGACCAACAATTGAAGCGACGCGCGGTGTTCGGTACTTGACCTGAGGTGGGTGGGATGCGTGTGCCGTACGCAGGCTCGCGGGTGTTCGAAAAGCCTTGAGGATCGGCCCTGTTGGCGAAACGGTCGTCGCGCAGAAGCGGAGCGCACCTCTCCGCGTGACCGGGGCGTGATACTGATCGGGTGACAGTCCGTCCGCTGCCGGGCCGGCCGCGGACGCGGGCCGGCGGCCGCTGGGGGAGACACCCTTCCGACACCCCGACGGGAGTCGTACATGACCACGGCGAAGGACCTGTTCATCATCGCGATGGAACCGGCGGCGAGGCCGTCCGTCGGCCAGGGCGACCTGTCGCTCGCCCTGGCCGGAGCCGAGCTGATCGACCTCGTCGACGCGGGTGCGGCGGCGGTGGAAGGCGACCGCATCGTCCCGGGAGGCGCCCCGCCGCCGGCCGGCGGAGCCATCGGAGAGGCCGCGGCCGGGGTCCGGCGGCAGCCCCCGTACGAGCGGGTCGAGGACTGGCTGTGGCGCCGGGGCCGGGACCTCTCGGCCGCGTACCACGACGCCCTGGAGCGGGACGGCGAGCTGACGCGGAAGCCCGCCGGACGCCTGCGCCTGGGTCCGGACCAGGCGGAACTGACCGATACGCCGGCGCGCCGGCAGGCGGCCGAGCGCTGGGAGCGGCAGGAGCCCGTCCTGACCGCCCTCGCCGCCGCCGTGGGCCTGGAGGCCGAGGTCCCCGAGGACGAGCCCGCCCCGGCCGACGAGGCGGTGACGACCGTGGTGGCCGCCGTCCTCGACGCGGTGATGGAACTGGAGGCCGTCCGCCAACGCCGCTCCATCGAGAAGGCCGCCTTCGCCAACGTCTGGCGGGGGCCGTGAGGGCAGCGCCGCCCGCGCCGACGCTCTGAGAGGCAGGCGATCAACACCGGGAGCCGGGGGCCTCACGCGGAGTGGGCCCGAGCCGGGTGGGAGACCGGACGCTCCACGGGGCCAAACGGAAGCGCATGATCTCACGCCGCGTCGCGGAGGGCGGCGGGGGTCCCGGTCGCCGGGAGGGTGGGGTAGTCGGTGTAACCGTTCTCGCCCTGCGTGTACATCAGGCCCTCCTCCCGCAGGGCGTTGAGGGGGGCGCCGGTGCGCAGCCGGGCGACGAGATCGGGGTTGGCCAGGAAGGGGCGGCCCAGCGAGATGAGGTCGGCCCCGGCGGCGAGCAGGCGTTCGGCCGCCTGCCGCCCGCCGTCGGCGGGCAGCGGGCCGCCCCAGCCGAGCACCGGGTTGGCGATGAGGGTTCCGGGCCAGGCCGCGCGGATGTCCTTGAACATCTGCTGCTCCGGGTCGGCGAAGACGAGGTGCAGGTACTCCGGGCCGATGTCGGCCAGGGCCGCCACCAGCGCCGGGTAGAGCTGAGCGGTGTCGCCCTCGTCGATGCCGTTCACGGTGAGGCCGGGTGCCAGGCGCACCCCCACCCGCTCGGGGCCGATGGCCTCGGCGACGGCCCGGACCACCTCGACGGTGAAGCGGATGCGGCCGGCCACCGAGCCGCCGTAGCCGTCGGTGCGGTGGTTGGTGCCCTTGGCGAGGAACTGGTGCAGCAGGTAGCCGTTGGCCGCGTGCACCTCGACCCCGGCGAAGCCGGCCGCGACGGCCCGGCGGGCCGCGTCCGCGAAGTCGGCCACGGTGGAGCGGATCTCGTCGACCGTCATCTCCCGGGGTACGACTGCTTCCTGACGTCCCGTCGGAGTGTGGATCGGCTCGGGGAGCGGGATCGGGGAGGGAGCCACCGGCATCAGGCCGCTCGTGTCGGGGTGCCCGACCCGGCCGCCGTGCTGGATCTGGAGGAACATCCGGCCGCCGGCGGCGTGGACCGCCCCGGTGACCTGCCGCCAGCCCTCGACGTGCGCGTCGTTGTGGATCGCCGTGATGTTCGGGTACGTCTGGCCCACGGCGTTCGGGGTGGAGGCCTCGGCGATGATCAGGCCGGCGGTGGCGCGCTGGGCGTAGTAGGTGGCCGTGATGGCCTGCGGGACGCCGTCGGCGGTGGCCCGGTTGCGGGTCATCGGCGCCATCACCAGGCGGTTCGGGAGGTCGAGCGGACCGAGGCGGGTGGGCTCGAAGAGGCGGGAGTCAGCGGCTGCGTTCGTCATGCCCGTACGGTAGGAGTTGACACTGATGTCAGAGACAAGTCCGGTGGCTGCGATACGGGGTGGGGAAATGCGGATCGGTGAACTCGCGCTGCGCAGCGGGGTGAGCGAGCGGTCGCTGCGCTACTACGAGACACAGGGCCTGCTCGCCTCCGAGCGGACGCCCGGCGGCCAACGCGTCTTCGGCGAATGGGCGGTCGACCGCGTCATCCGGGTCCAGGCTCTGTACGCGGCCGGACTCAACAGCAAGAAGATCGCCCGACTGCTGCCCTGCATGCGGGACACGGACGGTGCCCCGAGCGAGCGGGCCACCCCGCAACTGGTCGACGAACTGAGCGCGGAGCGCGCCCGGATCGACGCCACCATCGCCGACCTCCTCCGCTCCCGAGACGTCCTCGACGAGGTCATCGCCACCGCCACCACCACCCTCCGGCCCGCCCCGGCCACGTCGCCGGCCTCATGACGCTCCGGACGGTGACAGCAGAGGGAAGCGCGGTCCGCCCCGCCACCCGGGCCGATCTGGGTGCGGTGGCGGACATCTACGCGCACTACGTCCACCACACGGTCGTCACCTTCGACGAGACCCCGCCCCCGCCGGCCGCCTGGCAGCGGCGCTTCGACGACCTCGCCGGCCTCGGCCTGCCGTTCCTCGTCGCCGAGGCGGCCGGGGAGGTGGTGGGCTACGCGTACGCGGCCCCCTGGCGCACCAAGCCCGCCTACCGCCACACCGTGGAGAACTCGATCTACCTCAAGCCCGGCCGCACCGGCCGGGGCATCGGCGCGGCCCTGCTCGCCGCCCTCCTCACCGAGTGCGCCGCCACGCCCGCCCGCCAGATGATCGCCGTCATCGCCGACGCCGGCACCGACGCCTCCCTCGCCCTGCACCGCCGCTTCGGCTTCGTCGAACAGGGCCGCCTCACCGAGGTCGGACACAAACACAACCGCTGGATCGACACCATCCTCATGCAACGCCCCCTCACCGAACCCCGGCGGCCCCCAGGTGCCTGAGGCGCGCCGCCCGGGTCCGTAGAGCCGGCCAGGACCGGAGCTTCGCCACGTGCGGCGGTACCGTCATCCGGACCGGAAGCGATCCTTACCGCCCCGCCGCGGCCAAAGCCCGAGTCGAGCGAGCCGTCGGCTCAGGGGCTGGGCGACTGCCTTCTGAGGCGTCGGTGGCGGCTCGCCTTCGATGACGTGCAGCAGCTCGTCGTCCTCGCCATAGAGCTCGAGGCTGAAGTGCAGGCGGAACCGCCGCAGCAGCGCTGCGAGTTCTTCGAACCGCTGCGGATCGACGACTCCGTGCAGGAGCGTGTCGCGGTCGGTCGGGTCGACCTCGATGCGGCACCAGGAGGTCTCCAGCTCGTACGACTCCCAGGACGACGATCTGGAACTCCAGCCGGCTCCGATGAACCGCTCCGCCACCGTCGAGGCAGTCGGGGCCGCGGTCAGGACGCCGTAGACGTTGTCGTTGATCTGGAGCCAGGCGGGATCGAACGGCTGTCCCTCATCGGATATGTCCACGCCGGGAGTATGCAACGGCCCCGGCAACCTCCGGACTCCGCGACGGTTGGCCGACCGGAAGGGTCGCGATAAAACCACTGTCCGATCATCGGACCAGGGTGATAGACATCCGGTGTGGAAAAGAATCTTGAGTTCCCGGACCTGCTGCGACTGATCGACGAACGGTCGAGCGCCTTCCGGGAGGCGGTCGCCGATGCGCCCAGCCTTGATGTGCCGGTGCCGACCTGTCCCGGGTGGACGCTGTTCGATCTGGTCCAGCACCTGGGTGGGGGAGACCGCTTCTGGGCCGCCATCGTGGGCGCGGGGGCCGCCGACGGCCCGCCGGCCGAGGCCGTCGCCGCGCGCGCCGCCCTCGAGCTGCCGCGGGAGCGCGAGGTGCTGCTGCCCTGGCTGGCGGCCTCGACGGAGCTGCTGCTGAGTGCCCTGCGCGAGGCGGGGCCGGACGCCGACTGCTGGGCGTGGTGGAGTGGCCTCCAGACGCCGCGGACCGTCGGCGGAGTGGCCCAGCACCGGGTCCAGGAGAGCGCGGTGCACACCTACGACGCCCGGCTCGCCGCGGGCGTCACGCAGCCGCTGCCGGAGGACGTCGCCCTCGACGGTGTCGAGGAGTTCCTGTTCAGCTGCGTCGCCACGTCCAGCGCCTGGCCGCACAAGCCCACGACCTTCGACTTCGAGGCCACCGAGGGCCGCGCCTGGCGCCTCACGGTCGACGGCGACGGCGCACGCTCCGCCCGCCTCCCCGCCCCCGCCACGGGCGAGGACGCGGCCGCTGTCTCCGTCCGGGGCACGGCCAGTGAGCTGGTCCTCTACCTGTACGACCGCATCCCCGTCGACTCCCTGCACCTCGAAGGCGACGCAGGCCTCCTCGACCTGCTCCGCGCCTGGGAGCCGGAGCACTAGGACGCAGCAGCGCCACTCGGCCGCGCCCCGGGCCCCGTCCGTCGAGGCTCGGGGCGCGGCCGCGTCGGGCACAGCCTGACCGTGGTGGGGATCCCCTCCCTTCAGAGAGGGGATCGCCCGTCACATGATGGAGAACCAGACCGACTCCATCGGCAGGCCGCGGCCCTCGGTGCCGGCGATCAGGTGGGAGGGGTCGTCGCCGGGGTGGCCGGCGGGCACGTCCCCGAGGTTGCGGACGTGGGCGACGCTGTAGGCGCGCCGGTCGGCGGGGGCCCAGAACTCGATGGCCTCGACCGGCGTGTTCATGCCCGTGGTGCCGATCTGGATGTCGTGGCCCTTGCTGGCGCACTCCATGTGGTCGTCCCAGCCGTAGTTGGCGCGGTGGGCGCGGAAGCAGCCCGTCCAGGTGCCGTTGATGTGCACGCGGACCGCCTCCAGGTTGAGCCCTTCGCCCTCGGTCCCGGCCATCCCGCCGTCGCAGTGCCAGTTCAGCCAGCCCTTGTTCTGTACGTGCGCCTGGTAGCAGAGGTTGCCGTAACCGGGAGGCCCGTCCGCCTGCGCGGGGGTGGTCGGCATGGCGAGCGCGCCCACGACGAGGGCGGCACCGGCGAGCGCCGTGGCGAAGGACTTCCTGATCACGACTGTCTCCTGTCGGGGGATGAGGCGGCGGGAGCGCCCGGGGAAAGGGGCCGAGGGCCCGGCAGGGCGCTGACCGGTTCCGAACATTAGGCCCCGGGCAGCGGCCGGATCCCGTCCCACCGTGTCCCGGGCTTCCCGATCACGTCCCTGAGACGCCGTCCCGTGGGACCGGCCCACCGCCGGTGCGCCATACGGCTGTTGAGCCGCCTCGAAAGCGCCGCCGACACGCGGTCAGCCGTGAACGGCTCATCCGTGAACCGGCCCATCCCTGACCGGGCTCAGGCGTAAGCGTCCTCGACCACGACCTCGCGGACCGTGCGCAGTGTCGAGCGGAGTGTGTCCGTGTCGGTGGAGCCCAGGGCGAGGCGGAGCGCCTGCGGGGTGTGCGTGGTGGTGGTGTAGGGCTCCGCCGTGGAGACGGAGATGTGCCGGCGCGCGAGACGGGCGGTGAGGCGGTCGGCGCGGGCGTCGTCGGGCAGTGGCAGCCAGGTGAAGTAGGACGAGGGGTGGCCGATCAGCGGCAGGCCCGCTAGCTCCTGCCGGGCGAGCGCCTGGCGCGCCGTGGCGTCCTCGCGTTTCTGCGCCTCCAGTCGGTCGACCGTGCCGTCGTCGAGCCAGCGGCAGGCGATGGCGGTGGTGAGCGCCGGGGTGTTCCAGGTGGTCGCCCGGACGGCGCGTTCGAGGGCGGGCACCGCCGTCGGGGGAGCGAGGACGAAGCCGACCCTCAGTCCGGTGGCGATGCTCTTGGACAGCCCCGAGACGTAGAAGGTGATGTCCGGCGCGCTCGCGGCCAGCGGCGGTGGCGGGGTCTCGGCCAGGTAGGCGTACGAGGCGTCCTCGATGATGAGCGGACCGTACCGGCGGGCGATCCCGACCAGTCGGGCCCGGTCGGCGGCCGGCATGACCCAGCCCAGGGGGTTGTGCAGGGTGGGCATGGTGTAGATCGCCCGCACCGGGCGGGTCGCGCACAGCCGCTCCAGGGCGTCCAGATCCGGCCCGGCGGCGGTGCTGGGGACGGGCTCCAGGTCGAGGTGGAAGGCGTCTGCGAGCACCTTGAACCCGGGGTAGGTCAGTGCGTCGACCGCGACGACGTCGCCGGCGTTCAGGGTGGCCATGACGGTGATGGTCAGCCCGTGCTGGGCGCCGCCGGCGATCAGGATCCGGTCCGGGTCGGCGGTGAGGCCCCGGCGGCCGAGGTGTCGTGCGAGGGAGGCCCTGTCCTGGGGGCGCCCGCAGTGGGGCTGGTAGCGCAGCAGCGATTCGAGATCGCCGGAGCCGGCCACCTCCCGCAGGGCCTGGCGCAGGAGGTCGGCCTGGCCCGGCACCGAGGGGTAGTTGAAGGTGAGGTCGACCGCGTCCGGGGCGGCCGGCCGCTGGTCGATGCCGTGACCGGCGCGTACCGCGATGTCCCGCACGAACGTACCGCGGCCCTGCTCCCGGCTCACCAGGTTCATCGCCTCCAACTCGGCGTACACCCGGGTCGCGGTCACCACCGCGATGCCCTCGCGGGCGGCGAGCCCACGGTGCGTGGACAGCCGTGTCCCCGGGGCGAGCCGCCCGGCCCGGATGTCGGCGGCGAGGGCGTCGACCAGCTGCTTGTACCGGGGGGTTGCCATGCACCGGATTGTATCCATGACAATTCTTTGACTGTCCTGCTCGCGGCTCCATAACGTCGGGTCCAACGCATCGGGTCCAACGCATCGGGTCCAACGCATCTGAAAGGGACAGCCGCCGTGCACATCGCCATCCTGACCTTCGAGGGCTACAACGAGCTCGACTCCCTGATCGCGCTGGGTGTGCTCAACCGCGTCAAGGCCGACGGCTGGCGCGTCACCCTCGCGACCCCCAGCCCCACGGTGACCTCGATGAACGGCGTGGTCATCGAGCAGATGTCCACCCTCGAGGAGGCCTGCGCCGCCGACGCCGTCATCGTCGGCAGCGGCATCGCCACCCGCGAGGTCACCGAGGACCCGGCGATCATGAACGTCCTGCGCGGCCTGGACCCCTCGCGCCAGCTCATCGCGGCCCAGTGCTCCGGCGCGCTCGTCCTCGCCCGGCTCGGCCTGCTCGACGGCGTCCCCGCCTGCACCGACCTCACCACCAAGCCGTGGGTCGTGGCCGCCGGCATCGAAGTCCTCAACCAGCCCTTCTACGCCAAGGGCAACATCGCCACCGCCGGCGGCTGCCTGGCCTCGCCGTACCTCGCCGCCTGGATCATCGCCCGCCTCCAGGGCGACGCCGCCGCCGCGGACGCGCTGCACTACGTCGCCCCGGTCGGCGAGAAGGAGGAGTACGTCGAGCGCGCCCGCCGCACCATCACCCCGTACCTCCCCACCCCCGCGCTCGTCCAGGCGTAACCACCCGAGCAGGCCCGCGCGCTCCCGGCCCGCCACGAGCGGTGTGGGTGGTCAGTTCCGCCGCCGGTTTCGGCGCAGGAGAAGGAACAGCGCCAGGGCCGCCGCGGCGGCCAGGAGCGGGGTGCGGTTGGCGCGCGCGGCGGTGGCGGCCGCCCCGGTCTTCTCGCGTATCGGCTCCGGGGTCTTCGCGGCGGCCAACTGCCCGGCGTGCACCGCACCGTCGCGGACCTGGGCCGCGGCGTGCGCCGCCTTGTCCCGTACGGGGTCCGGGGTCTTGTCCCTGATCACCTCGGCGGCCTGCGCGGCCTTGTGCCGAAGCTGCTCGGCGACGAAGGCGGCCTTCTCGACGGCCTGGTCCTTGACCTCCGCGGCCTTCTCCATGGCCTGCTCCTTGATGTCGGCCTTGGCCGCCAACGCCTCGACGGTGCGCCCGAGCTCGTCGCGGGTGTGCTCGACCTGCTCGCGCAGCCGGTCGGGGCTGGGTGCGGATCCGTCGCCGTGCCTGTGCTGGCTCATGAGTGCGCTGCCTCCTTGATCGTGGCCACGTCGGCCTTGACGCTGTCGATGGTCTGCCCGGGTGCCGGGCCGCCGGCCGTGGCCAGCTGCTTCTTGCCCGCCGCGGCCAGGACCGTGGCCACCACCGCGAGCAGGGCGGCGACGATCAGGGCCGCCGCCCACACGGGGAGGGCCAGGGCGAGTCCGCCGATCGCGGCGGCGACCAGCGCTTGCGCGGCCAGTACGCCGACGAGACCGGCGCCGCCGAACAGGCCGCCGCCCACGCCGTATCGCTTCCCCTTCTGGGCCATCTCCGAGCGGGCCAGCTGCATTTCCTCCCGGACCAGTTCCGAGATCTGCTGCGCCGCCCGGGTGACGAGTTCACCCACGGAATCGTCCCGGCCGCGGCCGGCCCGGCTTTCGACGACGCTCACGCTCCCTCACCTTCCTTTGCCTGTCGGGTGGTGCCCCCGGGCGCGCATACCCCGCAATCCGCGGGTCACCCACCCGGCCACGTCCGGTCCACGCCGTTTCGCTCACTCCATGCGGCGGCGGTCCGCCGCGCTCCACGCCCGGGTGTCCCGCGGCTCGACGTACGGCTCCTCGTCCTCCGGGAGTCCGCCGGCGATCGCCCGCTGGCGCGCCATCTCGGCGTCGAACTCGAGGCCGAGGAGGATGGCGAGGTTGGTGATCCACAGCCAGACGAGGAAGATGATCACACCTGCGAGCGTGCCGTACGTCTTGTTGTACGAGCCGAAGTTCGCGACGTAGAAGGCGAAGCCTGCCGAGGCGGCCATCCAGATCGCCAGCGCCAGCACGCTGCCGGGGGAGACCCAGGCGAAGCCGCGGCCCTTCGCGTTCGGCGCGGCCCAGTACAGGATCACGATCATGGCCGTGACGAGGACCAGCAGCACCGGCCACTTCGCGATCGACCACACCGTCATCGTGGTGTCGCCCAGACCGAGAGCCGACCCGGCCTGCCGCGCCAGGCCACCGGTGAACACCACGATCAGCGCACTGACGACCGCCAGGACCATCAGCGTCACGGTCAGCGCCAGACGCAGCGGCAGCACCTTCCACACCGGCCGCCCCTCGGGCACGTCGTAGACGGCGTTGGCGGCGCGGATGAAGGCGGCGACGTATCCGGAGGCCGACCAGACGGCGAGGGCCAGGCCCACCACGGCCAGCAGCGAGCCGGTGCCGGCATTGCCCTGGAGCTGGCGGACCGCGTCGGCGATCACGTCGCGCGCGGAGCCGGGGGTGAGCTTCTGCAGGTTGTCCAGCACCTTCTCGGTGGCAGACTCGCCGGCGACGCCCAGCAGCGACACCAGGACGAGGAGGGCGGGGAACAGGGCGAGGACCCCGTAGTAGGTCAGCGCCGCCGCCCGGTCCGCCAGCTCGTCGTCCCTGAACTCCGCGACCGTGCGGCGCAGAACAGCCCACCAGGACCTCTTGGGCAGCTGGGAGGGCCGGTCCGGTGCGCGTTCGGCCACCTCCGGGGCCGGACCCGCACCCTCGGCGTGGTCGGAAACCGGCGGCCGGGGGTCATGGGGCTTGTCGTCGTGCCTGTGTTCGCGTGTGGGCCTCATGACCCGCGCATTGCCCATCGGATCCGGTCCATGCGTGCGGCGCTGCGGGGCGGGCGGCTCCGCTCGGGCGGGGTCCCGGGCGCGGAGCCCCCGCGGTGGTGCATCCGCCAGGGCGTTCCCGCCCGAAGGATCAGCAGTACGGGACGTCGCCGACCGAGGAGGCACGCGCATGATCCGTGTGGTCCGCACCATCGCCATCCACCGTCCGATGCAGGAGGCGGTCGCCTACCTCGAGGACTTCACACACGCCGAGGACTGGGACCCGGCAACCGTCTCCTGCGTCCGCCTCGACCAGGGTCCGGTCGGACCGGGCGCGCGCTGGCGCAACACCTCGCGCTTCCGCGGACGGACCAGCGAGGTCGGCTACCGGCTCGACGAGCGCGGCCCCGACCGCCTGCGCTTCGTTGGGGAGAACAAGACGGTCCGCCTGACCGACGACCTGCGCTTCACGCCGGTCTCGGACCGCTCGACCCGGCTCGTCTACACCGCGACCTTCCACTTCAAGGGCCTGGCGCGACTCGCCGAGCCGTTCCTGCGCAAGGACGTCGACCGCCTCGCCGACGACGTGGCCGCCGCCATGCCGTCCGCGGTGGCTCCTTGACGCTCCTCAGCACTCCGGGAGCCGTACGCGCGGCGGGCTAGAGCCAGCCGTTGCGGCGGAAGGCGCGGTAGAGGGCGCCGGAGGCGAGCGCCATCAGGCCCAGGGCCAGCGGGTAGCCGTAGGTCCAGCCGAGTTCCGGCATGTGCTCGAAGTTCATCCCGTACACGCCTGCGACCATCGTGGGGATCGCGAAGACCGCCGCCCACGCCGAGATGCGCCGCATGTCGTCGTTCTGCCAGGTTCCGACGCGGGCCTGTTGCGCGCCCAGCACCGAGTCCAGCAGCTCGTCCAGGGTCCGGACCTCGATGTCGGTGCGGTGCAGGTGGTCGGTCACGTCCCGGACGTACGGGTCGATCTCCGAGAGCCGGCCCTTCGCGTCCGGGCCGTCCAACAGGCCCTGCAGTACCGGCACGAGCGGCTGCACGGCGTCGCGGAACTCGCGGACCTCCCGTTTCAGGGAGTAGATGCTCTGGGTGTGGTCGACGCGTGAGGTCGAGAACACCTCGTCCTCCAGCCGGTCGAGGGTGGCGCGGACCCTTCGGGCCGCATCGCTGTACGCGTCGACGGCGACGTCCAGTACGGCGTGGAGCACCGCCCAGGGCCCGGTGCGCAGCATCCGCGGATCCCGTTCCAGCCGCCGTGCGGCCTCCGTGCAGATGTCCGTCGTGCCGTGGGTCACGGTGAGGAGGCTGCGCGGGCCCACGAAGAGCATCATGTCCCCGGTCTCGACCGCTGTCTCCTCCGCCACGTACCGCAAGGGCTTGATCGCGACGGCCAGGACGTCGCCGAAGCGCTCGCGCTTGGGGCGCTGCCGCCCGTGGAGGGCGTCCTCGACGGCCAGCGGGTGCAGGTCCAGGACCCCGGCCAGCCGGACCAGTTCGCTCTCCGCGGGGTCGGTCAGCCGGACCCAGGCGAACTCGCCCTCGCCCAGGTCCGCCAGCCGCTTGAGGACGGGGCGGCAGTCCTCGTCCGGCAGCTCGCACTCCACGTACTCCGACCGGCCCGAGGCCCTTTCGTATATGACGCATTCCATGTCCCGCACATGCGTCGGCAGCGCGTTTTTCATGCGGGCACCATCGCAACGGGCGCCATTCGCAACGGCTGCCATCGCAGCGGGCGCCATCGCCGCGGGTGGCCGCGGCGGGTGTGTGCCGCGGCCACCGCGTTCCCCCGACGTCCCCCGTGTTCCCCGTCAGGTCCCGCTCAGACCGCTACCAGGTCCAGTAGTGGTCGGCCCAGGTCCCGCAGGGCCACTGGATGACCTTCTCGCCCTGGGCCGTGCTCGCGCCCGGGATGGCCAGGCACTGGCCGCTGTTGTAGTTCACGAGCCGGGTGCCGCCGGAGGTGTACTGGACGCCCCAGTAGTGGTCGTTCCACGTGCCGCAGGGCCACTGGATCACCTGGGTGCCGGCGGTCTTGCTGCCGCCGGGCACGGCGAGGCACTGGTGGCTGTTGAGGTTCTCCAGCCGGTAGTACGCGATGCCGCCGCTGGTGAAGCCGTACTGGAAGGACCAGAAGTGGTCGTTCCAGCTCCCACAGCCCCACTGGATGAGGCCCTTGCCGGCCTCGGTGCTGCCGCCGGGGACGGCCAGGCACTGGCCGCTGTTGCGGTTGACGATGTGCACGTAGGTGGTGGCGGCCGCGGTCCTGCCCTTGTCCTGCGCGGTGGCGCTCTGTGCGGTACCCAGGGTGAAGAGCAGTGCCGCCGAGCAGGTGAGGGCTGCGGCAGCGCGCTTGAGTGACGTCACTGTGTCGCCTTTCGTGGTGGTCGTCGCCATCGGTGGTGCTGCTGGCCCGGCACACGCTCCCCGGGCCCCGGATTGGCCGCCCCCGGAGTTGTCCGGGTCCGCAGGTCCGCGGCGTGCGGTGGGTGGACAACGTGAAGTCCGGCGGCGGGTGCGCGCCGCATCCCGCACCGTTCCCGCCATCGGGACCGGGCCGGGGTGGACGGTGGGGGCCGCCGCGGTGTTGCGTGGTCCACCAGGGGCGGGCGGCCACGGGTTGTCCGCGGACATCGGGGTCGGCGGTGGAGGGGCGGCGGAGATGGCCAGGCCGGGGCGTCCGCAGGGCGGGATGAAGGGTGCGACGGGGGAGGCCAACGAGCTGGCCGGGCTGCTCGCGGAGCTCACGGGGGAGTTGACCGTCCGTGAGCTGGCCCGGCGGTACGGCGGCAGCAAGACGCTGTGGAGCGAGTACCGCTGCGGGGCCCGGATCATCCCGCTGGGCCGGCTCAACGGCGTGGTGCGCGACCGGGTCCGGGACGCCCGCGGTCTGGCCGCGACCCTGGACCGGGCCCGGCTGCTGCACGAGGCGGCGCTGCTGGCGGACGTGGCCCAGGGGCCCGTGCCCGACGTGGCGGAGGCTCTGCGGCGGGCCGAGGAGGACCTGGAGGCGTCGGTCCGGTTGGTGCGGGGACTCGTCGGGATCATCACGATGCTGTTGCCGGCACCGGGGTCCGAAGGCACGGGGGAAGCGGCTGCGACCGGTGCGGAGCGGGCCGAGGTGGTCCCGTACGAGCTGGTCGACCGGGCCGTCGACCGGCTCGGCACGGCCTGGGCCGTCGGCCACGCCGCCCGCCGGGTGACCGAGGGCCTGCTTGCGCAGGAGCGCGCGGCACTGCCCGCCGCCGAAGCCGCCGAGAGCGAGCTGGTCGTGGCCCTGGCCCGGACGGACGGCGCGCTGGAGCACCTGGAATGGGAGGTGGTCCAGCTCGTGGCGGAGGCTGCGGAGCTGCGCCGGGGAGCCGGCGCTTCGGCGACGGATCCGGTCGAGGGCGTCGTGCTGGAGCGCCTGGACCGGACCGTGGCCACCGGGCCGGTCCGCTCCGGGCCGCGCCGGGATCCGGTACGCCGGCTCGGCTCGGCCGCGATCGCGTTCGTCGCGGCCGCCGTGCTCGGGGTCGCCGCCCTCGTGACGACGGCCGTGGTCGTCCTGGCCGGCCGGGAGCCGGCCGGAACGGCCGCCGCCGCTCCCACCGTCCAGCCGGTGGGAGCCCGCCCCTCGGTCACGCTCCCGGTTCCCGCACCGGGTGTCACGGTCCCTGCGTCCCCCGGGCCCACGGCGCCGGCGGGGACGGTACCGAGTGCGAGGCCGCCGGGTACCGTGCCCGCGCCGCCCCCGCGGCCGGCCGCCCCGGCGCCCACCCCGCCCGCCGCCACCTCGCCGACGCCTTCGGCGTCCCCCACACCCACGTCCACACCCACGCCCACGCCTTCGGCCACCCGACCGCCCGCCGGCCTGCTCCGGTTCGCCAACGCCGGCAGCGGCCTGTGCCTGGCCGTGCCCCCGGGCAGCAGCACGCCGGCGGACGCGCTCGTCCAGGCGGGCTGTGTCGCGAACCCCGAACGGTCCTGGTACCTCACCCAGGAGTCCACCGGAGCGGACGGGCCCGTCTACTCGGTCCGCAACCGTTACAGCGGGCTGTGCCTCTCGGTCGAGGGGGCCCGTACGACGAACGACGTGCCGGTCACCCAGTACCTGTGCGGCGACCGGCAGGGGCTGTTCCCGGACCAGTTCTGGGTACTGCGCCACGACGGCGCGCTGCGGGCCTGGCAGTTGCTCAACCTGAACAGCGGCAAGTGCGCGGCCGCCCGCCCGGGCGCCCAGCCCGGCGAACAGGTCACCCAGCAGGAATGCCGTCCGGACCCCTGGTCGTCCTGGCGGGTGTGAGCGGCGGACGCTGCCGCGGGGCACAAAAAATACCCGGTCCGTACGTACGGAACCGGGTATTTGATTCGGTATATTGGGGAGTTGCGTCTCTGCGGAAACAATGCACGCAGTTGGGGCAACTAAAAGCATCGTACCGGGTCAGGAGTTGAATTGTCAAGCGAGGAATTGCAGCGCGAACAGCAATTCGTCACCCTCGTCCACGCACGCCTCGACGTGCTCAGGGCCGAGGCCGAATCCGCCGTGCGCACCGCGATCGCCCAGGTCGGGACCGGTCAGCAGGCGCGCATGGAGCGGGACGTCGTCGTCGCCGAAAGGTCCGCCGTGCTCGCGGCCCTCAATATTCCCGACACCGGACTGTGCTTCGGGCGCATCGACCACCGCGACGGCACCGCCTTCCATATCGGCCGCCTCGGAATCCACCGCGACGACAAGGAAAGGACCCGGCTGCTGATCGACTGGCGCGCCGACGTCGCGCGCCCCTTCTACCTCGCCACCGGATTCGAGCCGATGGGCCTGCGCCGCCGCAGGCACCTCACCACGCGCGGCCGCGAGGTCACCGCCCTGCACGACGAGATCATGGACCTCGCCGACACCGAGCGCACCGGCCACGAGTCGCACGACGCCGACGAGGTGCTGCTGGCCGCCCTGAACGCCGCCCGCACCGGCCGCATGGGCGACATCGTCCAGACCATCCAGGCCGAGCAGGACCGGATCATCCGCGCCCCGCACCAGGGCGTCCTGGTCGTCGAGGGCGGCCCCGGCACCGGCAAGACCGCCGTCGCCCTGCACCGGGCGGCCTACCTCCTGTACGCCCAGCGGGAGTTGCTGGCCAAGCGGGCGGTCCTGATCGTCGGCCCCAACCCCGCGTTCCTGGGCTACATCGGCGAGGTGCTGCCCGCCCTCGGCGAGACCGGCGTCCTGCTCGCCACCGTCGGCGAGCTCTTCCCCGGCGTCGAGGCCACCGGCACCGACACCGCCCGCGCCGCCGAGGTCAAGGGCCGCGCCGGCATGGCCGACGCCCTGGCCGCCGCCCTGCGCGACCGCCAGCAGGTCCCCGACAAGGACGAGCCGGTCGTGGTCCGGCACGACGACGGCGACCTGGTCATCGACTGGGGCACCGCCGTCGAGGCGCGCCACAAGGCCCGCGAGACGCTGCTGCCGCACAACCTGGCCCGCCCGTACTTCGCGTTCAACCTGATCGACGCGCTCACCGAGCAGCTTGCGGACCGGATCGGCGCCGACCCGTACGGTGGGCCGAACTTCCTGGGACCTGACGACATCGCGCAGCTGGCCAAGGCGGTCGCCACCAGCCCCGAGGTGCACGCCGCGATCGACGAGCTGTGGCCGCTGCTCACCCCGCAGCGCTTCCTGGCCGACTACCTCGCCGAGCCCACCCACCTGGCCGAGGAGGACGCCGCCGCGATCCGGCGCGAAGCCGGCGTCTGGACCCCCGCCGACGTGCCGCTGCTCGACGAGGCCGCGGAGCTGCTGGGCGAGGACGACTCGGCCGCCCGCGTCGCCGCCGAGGCCGAGCGGGAGCGCCGCATCGCCTATGCGCAGGGCGTGCTCGACGTGTCGTACGCCTCGCGGACCTACGAGTTCGAGGACAAGGACGACGAGGACTCCGAAGTCCTCGGCGCGCACGACGTGATCGACGCCGAGCGGATGGCCGACCGGCACGAGGAGGCCGACCACCGCAGCGCCGCCGAGCGGGCCGCCGCCGACCGGACCTGGGCCTTCGGCCACATCATCGTGGACGAGGCGCAGGAGCTGTCCGCGATGGCCTGGCGGCTGCTGATGCGCCGGGTGCCGACCCGTTCGATGACCCTGGTGGGCGATCCGGCGCAGACCGGCGACGCGGCGGGCCTGGGCGCCTGGCAGGACATCCTCGGACCGTACGTGGCGGACCGCTGGGAGCTGACCCGGCTCGGCGTCAACTACCGCACCCCCGCCGAGATCATGGAGTACGCGGCAGCCCGCCGCCGGGCCGTCGAGCCCGGCTTCGAGCCGCCGCGCTCCATCCGCAGCACCGGCCACCGGCCCTGGGAGCGCACCGTCGCGCTCGCCGAGGTGGCGGCCGCGGTCGAGGAGGCGGTGCCCGCCGAGGGCCGCCTCGCCGTGATCGCCCCCGCCGGACTGCGGGACGTGCTGCGGCCGTTGCTCGGCCTGCCCGACGGGCCCGTCGACCTCGGGCACGACCTGGTCCTGGTGGACCCGCGCGAGGCCAAGGGCCTGGAGTTCGACTCGGTCGTCGTGGTGGAGCCGGACCGGATGGGAGTGAACGACCTGTACGTGGCGCTGACCCGGGCCACCCAGTCGCTCGGCGTGCTCCACCTCGCCGATACGCCGTAGCGGTGCCGGGTCCGGCGGCCCCGCTCGCCCCGGCCGGTCGAGGCCGTCCGGGGCGAGCGGGGCAGTCCCCTCGGTGCCGTCCCTGTTTGCCCGGCCGGGTCCCCGCGCAGGATGGAGGCGGCGGGTGACCACCGGGCGGCCGATGGCTCGTTGAACCGGACGGCAGACGGGCGCGGCCTCCCACGGGCCCCGCCCCCGACCCGACCCGCAAGGAGACCGCATGAGCGTGTCCGACCGCTACCGCACCGCCTGGGACGGCTTCTGGGAGCAGTCCTCGGGGGAGCCGGGCGAACCCTTCTGGGACGCCGACCCCGCCCTGACCGCGCAGCGCGACCTCGCCCATCTCACCCCGCACGCCGACGACTCCCTGCCCGTCGCCGACCTCGGCTGCGGCAACGGCACCCAGACCCGCTACCTCGCCACCCGCTTCCCCGCCGCCGTCGGCGTGGACCTCTCCGCCGCCGCCGTGGCGCACGCCCGCCGGGCCGACCCGGCGGAGGTCGCCTCGTACGAGCAGGTCAACCTCGCCGACCCGGTCCAGACCGGCGCCCTGCACGACCGCCTCGGCGATACCAACGTCTACATGCGGGCCGTGCTGCACCAGAGCGACCCCGAGGACCGCCCCGCGGTGGCCGCGGCCGTCGCCCGACTGGTCGGCACCCGCGGCCGCGCCCTGGTCCTGGAGCCGACCGGCGAGGCCAAGACGGTGATCGCCGAGCTCGCGGCCCAGCCCGGCGGCCCCTCGCCCAAGCTGCGCCGCGTCAAGGAGAACGACCTGCGGCCCGGTGAGGTCGCCGAGGGCGAGGTGGCCGACCTGCTGCGGGCCGCGGGCCTGACCGTCCTCGCGGAGGGGAGCACCGCCCTGGCCATGAGCGAGGACGGCCCCGACGGCGCCCCGGTCCGGCTCCCCGCCCGCTGGTTCGTCGCGGGCCGCCCCTGACGGGCGGGGCGCCGTAGCCGGGGCGGCCGGCCGGGAGCCCGTGGCCGGCGCCCCGGCCGGACCTGTCGGTGCGGCCGCGGGCTGGGCCTCGTAGGCTGCGGCCATGACCGAGATCCAGAACCCGACGCCCCGTGACGCCTTCGACCTGCTGATATCCGGCAACCAGCGCTTCGTCGCGGGCACGCCCGAGCACCCGAACCAGGACGCCGTCCGCCGGACCGAGACCGCCCCGTCCCAGCGGCCGTTCGCCGTGCTGTTCGGGTGCTCCGACTCCCGGCTGGCCGCCGAGATCATCTTCGACCGCGGTCTGGGCGACCTGTTCGTGGTCCGCACCGCCGGGCACGTCGCCGGGACCGAGGTCCTGGGCTCCATCGAGTTCGGTGTGAGCGTCCTGAACACGCCGCTGGTCGTCGTCCTCGGGCACGACTCGTGCGGCGCAGTCGCCGCGGCCTGCTCGGCCCTGGAGAACGGGCAGACCCCGGGCGGTTTCGTCCGGGACGTGGTCGAGCGGGTGACCCCGAGCGTGCTGGCGGCCCGCGCCGCCGGACGCGAGAGCGCCGAGGAGATCCTGGCCGAGCACATCGAGGCCACGGTCGACCTGCTGCTCGAGCGCTCCCGCGTACTGGCCGACGCCGTGGCCGCCGGCCGGCTGGGCGTGGTGGGCATGTCCTACCGGCTGGCCGACGGCAGCGCGCAGCTCGTCACCACCCGCGGCCTGGACGACGCGACGGCCGACGCCTCCTGACCGCCCCGGCGCGGCCGGTTACACGGAGGCCCGGGGGCCGGCCGCCCGGCGGAGCCGGTTGGCGATCGCCAGCCCCAGCCCCTCCTCCTCGGGCAGGGAGGCGACGATGAGGTCGCAGCCCTGCTGGTCGAGCTCGCGCAGGTACCCGTACAGCCCCTGCGCATAGGCCTCCGGGGCCGCCGGCAGGCTCACCACGGCATGGGCCTTGACCTCGGCGCCGGCGAGGGCCGGCGGCAGGAAGACGCCGACCCGGTGCCCCTGCTCCTGCGCCAGCTCGGCCTCCGCCACCACCTGCGACGGCTCGACGAGGACCACGCGCGCGGCGGGCGCGTAGTGGGAGGGGTGCTGGCCGGGCACCCGGACGGTGGTGCCGGCCGGCACGGCGACCGGGGCGCCGAGCACCGCCTCCAGGGCCTCGCGGGTCACTCCTCCGGGTCGCAGGACGGCCGGCCACTCGCCGGTGACGTCCACGATCGTCGACTCGACGCCGACCGCGCAGGAGCCACCGTCGAGCACGCAGTCGACGGCGTCGCCGAGCTCTTCCACGACGTGGCCCGCGGTGGTGGGGCTGACCGAGCCGAAGCGGTTGGCGGACGGCGCCGTGACCCCGCCGCCGAAGGCCGACAGCAGCGCGAGGGCCACCGGGTGGTCGGGCACGCGCACGGCCACCGTCTCCAGCCCGCCGGTCGCCTCCAGCGGGACGCGGGCGCCCCGGCGCAGGACCAGCGTCAGCGGCCCCGGCCAGAAGTGCTCGGCCAGCAGGCGCGCGGTCGCGGGCACCTCCTCGACCCAGTCGTCCAGCTGGTCGGCGGCGCCGATGTGGACGATCAGCGGATGCGTCGGGGGACGGCCCTTGACCTGGAAGATCCGCGCGACGGCGGCGGGGTTCTCGGCGTCGGCGCCCAGGCCGTAGACCGTCTCCGTCGGCAGGGCCACCAGGCCCCCCGCCCGCAGCACGTCCGCCGCCTTCTCGATGTCAGTGGTTGCCGTCACCTTCGTACGTCCTTCTCGCCGTCCACTCGCCGCGTCCCCGGTCCCGTACGCGCGTCAGCGCGGGCCGGTTACGCCTTACGGCCCCATCATGCCGCGCCGGCGGACCGCCCCGGGCCATGATCGGGTCGGCGGGGGCCGGGGCGCCGTCGGCCGCACCCGACCCTGGTTGTTCAAATTCGAACCAACAGCTATCGTCTGAGTCATTCAGTTCAAATTCGAACTTGGCGAGGAGAGCCCCCCATGCCGGTACGCCGCCTCAACCACGCGGTGCTCTACATCCGCGACGTCGCGACTTCGGTCGCCTTCTACACCGAGGTGCTGGGCTTCAAGGTCGACACCGAGATCCCCGGTCGAGCCGCCTTCCTCAGCGCCCAGGAGACGCTGAACGACCACGACCTCGGCCTCTTCGCGATCGGTGCCGACGCCCCCGGCCCGCAGCCGGGCCGGGTCGGCCTCTACCACCTGGCCTGGGAGGTCGGCACCCTCGGCGAGCTGGCCGAGATCGGCCGGGTGCTCTCCGAGCGCGGGGCGCTGGTCGGCGCCACCGACCACCACCAGTCCCTGTCCTTCTATGCCAAGGACCCGGACGGCAACGAGTTCGAGGTGATGTGGCGGGTGCCCCGGGAGGACTGGGCGGCCCCCGGCGAGCAGCCGAAGATGGGCCCCCTGGACCTGGACGCCGCCCTCGCCCGCTGGGGCGCCGACCGCGTCACCGGCGCCGCGGCCGGCTCCGCCACCTGAGGCCCGGACGCGGCAGCGGCGAGGTGCCGCAGCCGGCCGTTCACGCACCGCGCCCCGGCGCGTGAACGGCCGGCGGCGGCGTTCTTTCCGCACGGCTCACGGCGCGGCCGATGAGTTCACGGCTCCCGGCCGGTCCAAGCTCGTGACACCCGAGGAAAGGACACCGCCATGCCGGAGCTACTGGTCGACTTCATCACCTCCCTCGACGGCTACGCGTCGGGCGAGGGCTGGCCCGGCTTCTGGGGCCTCGAAGGCCCGGAGTACCTTGCGTGGCTCGGCGAGCAGCCCGAGGTCACGTACCTGATGGGGGCGAACACCTACCGCTTGATGTCCGGCTTCGCCGCCGGCGAGGTCCCGGCCGGTCAGGACGAGTTCCGGCCCGAGGAGGAGGCCTCCGTCGACGGGCTCACCCGGGCGTCCAAGCTGGTCTTCTCCTCCTCGCTCGAGGCGCCGCTGACCTGGGCCAACGCCACCCTCGTCCGCGAGGACGCCGTCGAGGCGGTGCGCGCCCTGAAGGCGACCGGCACCGGGCTGCTCAGCACGATCGGCAGCCTCAGCCTGTGCCGCTCCCTCCTGCGGGCCGGCCTCGTCGACCGCTTCCGGGTCGTGATGTTCCCGGTGATCACCGGCGCCACCGGCCAGGAACGCATCTACGACGGCTACCCGGACGTGGCCCTCGACATGATCGGCCACCGCACCTTCGACGGCCGCATCCAACTGGTCGAGTACCGCCCCCGGGTGCTCGACCACCCGCCGCTCGGCACCCCCGCCTGATCCCGGCGCCGGCCCGCGGCGGAAATCCGTTGGGCGGAGCCGAGGGGGCGCTGCTACCCTCCGAGTGGCCGTGCGAGAGATCAAGGAGGTGGTACCCGTGAACACAGTCATGACATGGGTGCTCCCCTCCGGGGTCACGGTCGGGCGATAGGCAGGTCGTCCGGGAGCGCCGTTCCAGTGCACTCCCGAAAGGCACGACCATGCATTTCACTTCTGAGCAGCGCCTCGACGACGGCGTCCTCGAGCGCTCCTTCACCCTCGGCGACCTTCCCGGCATCCTGTGGACCCCCGCGTCCGCCGCGGCGTCCGCACCGGTACCGCTGATCCTGCTCGGCCACCCTCCGCTGGGGCTGGCCAGGATGTACCCCCGGCTCGTGGGCCGCGCCCGCAGCGCTGCCGCCGAAGGGTTCGCGGCGGCCACCATCGAACTCCCCGGCAGCGGGGACCGGCCCCGGCTGCCCGTCCTGGAAGGGGCCCGCGCCGAACTGCGCCGTGCCCTGCAGGCGGGGGAGCCGGTGGGCGACGAGATCATCGACGACCTCGTCATCCCGCTGGTCGACCGGGCCGTCCCGGAATGGCAGGCCCTCCTGGACGCCCTGCTCGCGCTGCCCGAGATCGACGGCCCCGTCGGCTACTCGGGCGGTGTGATCTCCATCGGGGTCCGGCTCGCCGTGGTCGAACCCCGCATCGTGGCCGCGGGGCTGTTCGCGGGGAGCCTGGTGCCCCGCGCCACGTTCGAGGAAGCCCGGCGGGTCGCCATTCCCCTGCACGTCCTGCTGCAGTGGGACGACGAGGGCAACGACCGGCAGGCCTCCCTCGACCTCTTCGACGCCTTCGGCTCCGCGGAGAAGACCCTGCAGGCCAACATGGGCGGCCACACGGGCGTTCCGCAGTTCGCCGGTGACGACGCGGCGCGGTTCTTCGCCCGGCACCTGGCGGGACGCTCCGACGGCGAGGCGGCCGGTACCCGGTAGCAGTCAGCCCACGCCGCCCCCCTGCGCTCGGCCCGCTCGCCCATGCGGCGGGCGGGCCGAGCCGCGTGGCCCAGCCTCCGAACCTTGTCCTCCGCGTGCTGCGCCGTATACTCGGATCCGAGTAATCGACACCGAGCAGTTCGCCATGTCGACACATTGGAGCGCCATGCCCACCCGCGAACCCT
The DNA here is from genome assembly GCF_040684615.1 of Streptomyces sp. NPDC089919. Classification (NCBI taxonomy): domain Bacteria; kingdom Bacillati; phylum Actinomycetota; class Actinomycetes; order Kitasatosporales; family Streptomycetaceae; genus Streptomyces; species Streptomyces sp. NPDC089919. The sequence continues at coordinate 79,346 of NZ_JBFBGK010000015.1, read as the reverse complement.
CCGCCGGCCAGCAGCCCGAGAAGCCCCCGAAGCGCCCCGCCAACGCCCTCGCCCTCGCCGTACTCGGGCTGCTGCTGGAGCAGCCGATGCATCCCCACGCCATGGCCGGTGCGCTCCGCGAGCGCGGCATGGAGCGCGCGTTCAAGCTGACGACCGGATCGCTCTACGACACCGTCCGGGCGCTCACCCGGGACGGCTGGATCGAGCCGGACGGCACCGAGCAGGTCGGCAACCGTCCCGCCCGCACCGTCTACCGGCACACCGCCGCCGGCCGGGCCGGCTTCACCGACTGGCTCGACGAGCTGATCCGCGAGCCCTCACCCGAGTACCCGCGGTTCCTCTCCGCCGTCGGCTACCTCGGCGCGCTGGGCCCGGTCCGCGCGGCGGGGGCGCTGCGCGAGCGGGCCGCCGCGTTGCGGGAGCGGATCGCGCAGGACGCCGAGGGCTACCGCGCGGCCCGCGAGGAGCACGGCGCGCCACGGCTGTTCGTCATCGAGGCCGAGTACGCCGCGGCCATGGCGGAGGCCGAACTGGCCTGGGTGGAACGCACCGTGGACGAGATCGAGCGCGGGACGCTGGCCTGGCCGGAAGGGGACGTGCGATGAGCGGCGGCGCATCGAAGGACGAGGCCGACGAGGTCGTGGACGTCCTGATCGTCGGTGCCGGGCCCGCCGGGCTGACCCTCGGCGGGGAACTGGGACGGGCCGGGGTGCGGGCCCTGGTCCTGGAACGGGAGCCCGAACCGCCGGGCCACTGCCGCGGGTTCAACCTCAACGCCCGCAGCCTGGAGCTGCTGGACCGCCGCGGTCTGGCCGCCCGCTTCCTCGCCGAGGGGCCGACCGTGCCGACGACGGCGTTCGTCGGCGCGTCCCGCCTCGACCTCGGCGCCATGCGCACGGAACACCCCTACGTCCTCGGCATCGCCCAGACCCGGGTGGAGGAACTGCTCGCCGAGTGGGCCGAGGAGTCGGGCGCACGCCTCGTCCGCGGCCGGCGCCTCACCGGCCTGCGGCAGGCCGCCGACGGTGTGACGGCCGAGGTGACCGGCCCCGGCGGACCGTCAAGCGTGCGCTGCCGGTGGCTGGTCGGCTGCGACGGAGGCCGCAGCACGGTGCGGAAGGCGGCCGGGATCGGCTTCCCCGGAACGCCCGCACGCACCTTCACCCTGCTCGGGGACGTGGTGCTCGCCGACCCGTCGGCCGTACCGTTCGGCCCCCGTACCGGGCCCGGTGGCCGCTCGGTGTTCGCGATCCCGCGCCCCGGCTACGTCCGGCTCCTCACGGCCGATCCGGCGCCGCCCGCCGACCCGCACGAGCCGGTCGCGCTCGACTCCTTCCAGCGCGCGATCGAGACCGCGCTGGGCCACCGGGCCGAGATCGCCGAGGCGCGGTGGCTGACCCGCTTCGGGGACGCGGCGCGGCTCGCCGAGCGGTTCCGGGCAGGCCGGGTGCTGCTCGCCGGGGACGCCGCGCACATCCACCCCCCGGCCGGGGCCATCGGGGTCAACGCGGCGCTCGACGACGCCGTCAACCTGGGCTGGAAGCTCGCCCTGGTGGCGCGGGGGCAGGCGCCGGACACGCTGCTCGACACCTACCACGACGAGCGCCACGCGGCCGGCCGGCGCCTGCTCCGCAACACCCGCGCACAGGCGGTACTCGCCCCGGTGGACGGGGACGACGACCGGCTGGCACCCGTCCGCGAACTGCTCGCCGAACTGGCCGAAGCCGGGGACACGGCCGGGCCCCTGGCCGAGGCGATCACCGCCGTCGGCACCCGCTACCCCGCCGCCGGCGACCCCGCCCACCCGTGGGCGGGCCGGATGGTGCCGGACATCCCGCTGGGCCCGAACGGCGAAGACCGCCTCACGGCGCTGCTGACCCGTTCCACCGGCGGCGCACTGCTGCTCACCGGCGCCCCGGACCCCCACCCCCTCGCCGCCGCCGCCCGCCCCTGGGCGGACCGGCTCACCACCGCCCACACCCACCCGCACACCCTCGAGCACGCCGAAGCGGTGCTCGTCCGCCCCGACGGCCACGCCGCCTGGACCACCGCACCCACCACACCCACAGCCACCGCGGCAGCAGAACTACACGAAACCCTGACCCACTGGTTCGGACCCCCGGCGCTCGGCGGTTGACCGCACCCCGGGACCCGGCAGCCTCAGACGAGATGGGAGCCGGTCTCGAGGACCGGCAGCGGCGGGAGGGTGCCGGTGTCGAGCCAGGCGGTGAAGAGGGGGGCGAGACGGTGGGGGCTGTAGCGGGCCGCGTGGGCGGTGAAGTCGGCGGTGGTGACCACCGAATGGCGCCGGGAGGTGGCCCAGTCCCGGACCATCCGGAAGAAGGCCTCCTCGCCCAGGGCCACCCGCAGCGCGTGGACGGTCAGGCCGCCCCGCTCGTAGACCCGGTCGTCGAACATCAGCCGCCGGCCGGGGTCGCCGACCCGCAGGTCCTGAGGCAGGGCGAGCAACTGGCGGTACGCGGACTCGGCCATCTGCTGCGCGCCCGCACCGCCGGAGCGCTCGGACCACAGCCACTCGGCGTACTTGGCGAAGCCCTCGTTGAGCCAGATGTGCTGCCAGCCGCCGATGGTCACGCTGTTGCCGAACCACTGGTGGGCCAGTTCGTGCGCGACCAGCCGTTCGTCGCCGCGCGCCCCGTCCACGTGGTTGGTGCCGAAGGTGGCCAGCCCCTGGGCCTCCACCGGTACGTCTATCTCCTCGTCGGCGACCACCACGGTGTACCCGTCGAACGGGTAAGGGCCGAACAGGTCCTCGAACAGCCGCATCATCTGCGGCTGCCGGCCGAAGTCGTGCACGAAGCGCTCGTGCATCGCCGCCGGGACGTACCCGGTCTGCAGCACCTGGCCGGTACCCCACTCGACCAGCGGCACCTCGCGGTACGCGCCGACCGCGACGCCGACCAGGTAGCTCGCGGTGGGCGCGGACTGCTCGTAGACCCAGGTGGTGGTGGAGGCCCGGGTGGTACGGGTGACCAGCCGGCCGCCGGTGACCACGGTGTACGGGGACGGGGTGGTGAGCGAGATCTGGTAGCTGGCCTTGTCGGACGGCCGGTCGTTGCACGGGTACCAGGACGGTGCGCCCACCGGCTGGCTGGCCACCAGAGCGCCGTCGGTCAGTTCCTCCCAGCCCAGGCCGCCCCATGGGCTGCGGACCGGCTTCGGGTTGCCCGACCAGTGCACCTCCACGGTGAACGCGGCCCCGGCCGCGGGTGCCTTGGCGGGCTTGACCCGCAGCTTCCCGCCGCGGTGGGTGTAGTGCGCGGCCCGGCCGTCGACCAGCACCTTGCCGAGCCGGAAGTCGGCCAGGTCGAGGGCGAACTCGCGCAGCTGCTCCGGCCCCGCCACGGCGTTGATCCGGGCCGAGCCGGCCAGCCGGTTGGGGCCCGGCCGGTAGTCCAGGGTGAGTTCGTAGCGGTGGGCGTGCCAGCGGTGGTCGCCGTTGGCGGGGAAGTACGGGTCGGCGGCCGCGGGCTGCTTGGTGCTCACCGGTTGCTTCTCTCCGTGCGCTGTCTCGGTCATGGCGTGGCTACTGCCAGGCCTCGATCGGGTTGCCGAGCCAGCGGGTGTCGGCCGGGACGGTCTCCGCACGCATCACGAGCGAGGCGGGACCGAGGGTGGCGCGTTCCCCGATGGTGCTGCCTGGCAGCACGATTCCGCCCGGGCCCAGGGTCGCGCCCTCGCGGAGGACCACAGTATCCAGCCTCATGATCCGGTCGTGGAAGAGGTGGGTCTGCAGAACACAGCCCCTGTTCACGCTGACGCCGGCCCCCAGCTCCACCAGGTCCGGCTCGGGAAGCCAGTACGACTCGCACCACACGCCGCGCCCGATCCGGGCGCCGAGGCCGCGCAGCCACAGGGACATCACCGCGGTGCCGGGCACCCGGCCGATCAGCCACGGCACGGCCAGCACCTCGACAAAGGTGTCGGCGAGCTCGTTGCGCCACACGAAGCCGGACCACAGCGGGTGCTCACCGGTACGGAACCTCCCCACCAGGCACCACTTCGCGAACACCGACACGGCACAGGCCACCAGGCCGGCGCCCAGCACCACCAGGCCGGAGAGCAGCGGGGCGTCCAGCGCGCAGAGCGCTGCGGCCGTGCAGACGGCGAGGGTGGCGGAGGCGAAGACCGGCACCAGCCGGCCGAGCTCGGTCAGCCCGCGCGCCCACAGCAGCCGGTTCGGCGGGGCGTAGGTGCGGTCCTCGTCGGCGGTCTCCGCGGAGCGGGGCAGCTTCACCGGCGGCATGCCGAGGTAGGAGCTGCCGCGCTTGGCCTTCTTCGGGGTGGCCGACAGGACGCCGACCAGGCCCCGGTCGGGCACCGAACGGCCCGGCGCGGTCATCCCCGAGTTGCCGAGGAAGGCCTTGCGGCCGACCTCCGCCTCGCCGATCCGCAGCCAGCCGCCGCCCAGCTCGTACGGGGCGATCAGCGTGTCGTCGGCGAGGAAGGCGCCCTCGCCGACCTTGGTCAGGCTGGGCAGCGCCAGCACCGTGGAGATCTCCGCCCGCCGGCCGACCCGCATGCCGAGCAGCCGCAGCCACACCGGCGTGATCAAGCCCGCGTACAGCGGGAACAGGGTCTCCCGGGCCAGGTCCATCAGCTGGGTGACCGTCCAGGCCTGCCAGCCGATCCGGCCGTGCAACGGGTGGTGGCCGGTGCGCAGGCCGCGGCTGAGCAGCCGGACCCCGGCCAGCACCAGGGCGGCGTACGTCAGGCCGTACGCCAGGGTGGCGGGCACCACGGCGATCAGCGCGGCGCGCAGCGCGCCGGACAGGTCGTCGCCGGGCTGCACGAACAGGCCGGTCACCAGCAGCGCGGGCAGGGCGCAGAGCAGCGGCAGGACGCTCAGGGCGAAGCCCGTGGCGCCGTACACGGCCGCCCAGCGGGGAGTGCGCGGCGGCCGCTGCTTGGGCCAGGACGGCTCCGCCTTGCCGACCTTCAGGGCGGGCGCGCCGGCCCAGCGCTGGCCGGTCGGGATCTGCCCGGTCACGCCCGAACCCGGCGCCACCTCGGCGCGCTTGCCGACCCGCGCGCCGGGGAAGAGCGTGGAGCGGGTGCCGATCACCGCACCGGAGCCGACCCGGACCGTACCGATCTCCAGCCGGTCACCGTCCAGCCAGTAGCCGGACAGGTCCACCTCGCTCTCGACCGCGCAGCCCTTGCCGAGCTTGAGCAGACCCGTGACCGGCGGCAGCGCGTGCAGATCGACGTCGTCGCCGACCTTGGCGCCCAGGGCGCGGGCGTACCGCACCAGCCAGGAACCGGACAGCGACCCGGCGCCGACCGCCTCGGCCAGCCGCTCGGCGGTCCACAGCCGCAGGTGTACGGAGCCGCCGCGCGCGTAGGTACCGGGCGTCACCCCGCGCAGCAGCAGCCGGGCGCCGCCGGCCGCCAGCGCGATCCGGCCGGGCGCGGAGAAGAGCACCAGGGCCGCACCGCCCAGCAGCCACCAGGACGCGGTGGGCGCCCAGGCGTAGCCGCCCGTCAGGTGCAGTACGTTGCCCAGGGCCAGCAGGGCCACCGACCAGCGCAGGCCGGTCAGGGTGGCCAGCGGCACCAGCAGCACCGACTGGAGCAGCTGGGCGCCCACCGGCGTCGGCCGGACGCTGCGGGCCGGGCCGTCGGCCAGCGCGGAGCGCTCCAGCAGCCGGGCCAGCTTGCGCAGCTTCGGCCGCTGGTAGATGTCCAGTACCGAGACCTGCGGGTAGCGGGTGCGCAGCCGGGTGGTCAGCTGGGCGGCGGCCAGCGAGCCGCCGCCGATCGCGAAGAAGTCGTCCCCGGCACCGCGGACCGGGGTGCCCAGTACCGCGGTCCACTGCTCGGCGAGCCAGGCCTCGGTGCCGTACAGCTGCTCGCTCGGGCCCGACTGCTCCAGCTCGGGCAGCGGCCAGGGGAGGGCGTTGCGGTCGACCTTGCCGGAGGTCCGGGTGGGCAGCTCGTCCACCGGTGCCAGCAGCGGCACCAGGGCGGCGGGCAGCCCGGCGCGCAGCCGTTCCACGGCCGCGTCCCGGTCGAAGCCCTCCTGGACGACCAGGTAGCCCACCAGCAGCTGATTGCCGCTGCGGGCGGTGCGCACGGCCGCCGCGGCGCCGGCGACGCCCGGCAGCGCCTGCAGCGCGGCGTCCACCTCGCCCAGCTCGATCCGGCGGCCGCCGAGCTTGATCTGCTCGTCGCCGCGGCCGAGGAAGACCAGCCCTTCCGGTTCGGCCCGGACGATGTCGCCGCTGCGGTAGGCCCGCTCCCATCCCAGGGACTCCAGCGGCGCGTACTTCTCCGCGTCCTTCACCGGGTCCAGATAGCGGGCCAGGCCGACACCGCCGATCACCAGCTGGCCCGTGCCGCCCATCGGCACCGGCTCGCCGGCCTCGTCGACCACGGCCAGCTCCCAGCCGGCCAGCGGCAGGCCGATCCGGACCGGCCCCTCGCCGGTCATCAGCGAGCCGCAGGCGACCACGGTGGCCTCGGTCGGGCCGTAGGTGTTCCACACCTCACGGCCCTCGGTGACCAGCCGCTCCACGAGTTCGGGCGGGCACGCCTCACCGCCGAAGATCAGCAGCCGGACCTCGTTCAACGCCTCCGACGGCCAGAGGGCGGCCAGCGTCGGCACGGTCGAGATCACGGTGATCTCCTGCTCGGCCAGCCACGGGCCGAGGTCCGCGCCGCTGCGGACCTGGGAGCGCGGCACCGGCACCAGGCAGGCGCCGTGCCGCCACGCGAGCCACATCTCCTCGCAGGAGGCATCGAACGCCACCGACAGACCCGCCATCACGCGGTCCCCGGGCCCGATCGGCTCGTCCTGGAGGAACATCGCCGCCTCGGCGTCGACGAACGCCGCCGCACTGCGGTGGCTGACCGCCACGCCCTTCGGCTTGCCGGTGGAACCGGAGGTGAAGATGATCCACGCGTCGTGCTCCGGCGACGGGTCGTCCGCCGCGTGCCCGGACGGCTTGACCTCGCCCAGGACGCCGCCGGCGCCGAGCACCGCGTTGACGTCCGCCTCGCCGAACACCGTCTCGGCGCGCTCGTCCGGGTCCTCGGCGTCCACCGGCACGTACGCGGCGCCCACGGCGAGCACCGCCAGGATCCCCACGTACAGCTCGTTGGTCCCGGACGGCACCCGGACGCCCACGCGGTCGCCGAGGCCGACCCCGGCTTCCGCCAGCCGCCGGCGCTGCCGCTCGACCGCGGCCATCAGCTCCGCGTACGACAGCACGACCGTGCCGTCGTCCAGCGCGGGCTCGTCCGGGCACGCGGTCGCCGTGGCACGCAGCACGTCCAGCAAGGTCCGGACAGCGGGCGCGGACTGTCCGCCGAACAACGCCATCGGCGTCCCGGAAACCGTCGTCTGGGTGGTCATCGCAGCTATCCGGATCCTCGTCCTAGGAATTCCCCGGACCGACCCAGCACAGGCGCCCGAAGCAAGGCAACCCGCCCGATTCTACCGTCGGACCTGCCGCGACCCGGGAATCGGGCCCGGTTTGCGCCATGATTCGACCAGAAAGCCGACCGTGCCGGCCGGCGCTCCGGCATTGGCGGACCGGTGCCCGGGCTCCGCCCGATCATGGGCTACGCTCACGGCTCGCACTGCCTCCCGCCACGAAGACCGCCACGAAAAGACGTACCGGTGGACGCCAGGATCACCCGGATCCGCACCAAGCTCGCCGCCCTGCCCGCCACGGAGCAGGCCACCCTCGGCCCCGTGCTCACCGAGACCCAGGTCGGGGACTTCGAGGACACCCACGGCATCCGACTGCCGCAGGAATTCCGGCAGTTCCTCACGCAGATCGGCCACGCCGGATACGGCCCCACTTACGGCCTGCTGCCCATGGAGCGGTGGCTCGGGCGGCGCGGCGCGGGACAGCTCAGCGAACCGTTCCCGATCGTCCCGGACCTCGATGTCCCCATGGGCCCGGATGACCGATGCGACCTCGAGGGATCCTTCCCCGGCACTCTCACGATCGTCGACCGGGGATGCAGCGACCGCACGCTGCTCGTCGTCACGGGACCCGGACGCGGGCGCCTGGTCGAGGTCAACACCGAGGGGTTCTTCGCCCCTTGTTTCTCTTCCGACTCCGACTTCCTGTCCTGGTACGAGCGTTGGCTCGACTTCGTGCGGGCCGGACACCTCAACCTCCACTGGTTCAGCGACCAGATGGCGGGCGACGAGGACCACCTCGTGGCCACACTCCTGGACGACGAACTCCCCACGCGCCGACGAGCCGCCGCCTGCACGTTCCTCACCCACCCGGCCCCGAGCGCCGCCCTGCCCGGCACCCTCCTGAGGGCGCTGGCCGCAGAACCCCACCCCGCCGTCAGGACAGCCGTCCTCCGAGCCCTGGCAGCCCAAGGCGACCGCGGGCGGGACCTCCTGGCCGCAGCCCTCACCGATCCGGTACCCGACGTCCGCGCCCTCGCCGCCGTCCTCATGACCAGGACCACACCCCCCAGCGCCCCGCTACCCGCCGAGCGCCGCCAGGCCCTCAGCCGCCGCCTGCCCCACGAGCCGGACGACTCGGTCCGCGACGCCATCCAGCGAGCCCTGGCCTACGCCCCCTGACAAGGCGCCGTCGCGGCGGGTACGAATTCCGATTGGCTGACCGGAGGACCAACCGCATGATGTATGCGTGATGTCGCAAGAGCGTGCCGTAGAACTGGCTGAGCAAGCCCTCGAGCGTGAGCACCGGGAGCGGCATCCACTCTCGCGCAGGCCCACGCCGCCCGAGGTCGTTTCCGGGGTGGCGCAGCACGAGTTCGGATGGCTCGTCTCGACTCGGTCACGGGCCTGGCTCGAGACGGGAGACCCGGGAAGCCACATCGTCGGTGGCGGGCCGATCCTCGTCGACGGCGACGACGGGAGCGTCTACATGATCCCGATCGTGACGTTCAAGATGGGCAACTGGCAGGACGAGTACCGCCGGCGCTTCAGAGGGCCCACGGCGTCCCGTGCGAAGCCGCCACTGAAGGCACGTGTGGCGCAGATCCTCGCCGACGAGGGTCGCCTCGCTGCTCTGCGTGCGCTGCGTCAGCACGCACCGGCGCTGGCTCTGCAGCAGGCGCTGGCATACGTGGCGGCACTGGAGCGGCGCGAGGACCCCACGCACCACCTGGTGGCGCTCGCGGACCCGGAGGCGCCACGATCCGAGCTGCACCTGATCCGGATGGCAGGGCCAGGGTCCCGCCCGTGAAGCAACAGAACCGGTGGCCGGACCGGGATTCGTGTGGTGGTGGGGGTGTGGATAGAGTGCCTGGTCACGACCGTACCCGTTCGAACACGGGCAGGTGAGAGCTCTGCCGTGGCCTGCGGCGCTGACGCAGCCGCGCTGCCGGCGGCCGCCTGCCCGGGGGTTGGGAAACGGGGCGGAGTTCACGGCCGGGCGACGGGGTTCCGGCCGACCCGTCAGGAGGAACGAGTGGCACAGGTCATCGCCGAGGTCTCACGGACGTTCAACGAGTTTCTGCTCCTGCCCAACCGCACGCGGACGGACTGCTCGCCCGCCACGGTCAGCCTGCGTACGCCCCTGGTGCGGCACGTGGTGGGCGAGCAGCCGGCGATCGAGCTCGGCTCCCCCTTCACCTCCGCGATCATGCAGGCCGTCAGCACCCCGGAACTCGCCATCGCGCTCGCCCGCAACGGCGGACTGAGCTTCCTGCACCACAACCAGTCCATCCAGGACCAGGCCGCGGCCGTGCGCCAAGTGAAGGACTTCAAGGCCGGGTTCGTCACCAGCGACACCAACGTGCGCCCCGACGACAGCCTCAGCCACCTGCTCGGCGTCATGCAGCGCACCGGCCACAGCACCGCCGCGGTCACCCACGACGGCAGCGCCACCGGCCGTCTGCTCGGCCTGGTCACCTCCCGGGACTTCCACCCCCAGCGCCACGACCTGGCGGGGCCGGTGAGCGGGCGGATGACCGCCGTCACCGAACTCCCGCACGCTGCAGCCGACATCACGCTCTCCGAGGCGAACGCGAGGCTGTGGGACCAGCGTCTGGACTGCCTCCCCGTGTGCGATGCCGAGGGGCACCTGCAGTACCTGGTCTTCCGGTCCGACTACACGGACAACAAGCGCTTCCCGAACCAGGCGGTCGACGGCGCCAAGCGCCTGCGGGTGGGCGCGGGCATCAACACCCACGACTACCAGGAGCGCGTCCCCGCCCTGCTGGAGGCCGGCGCGGACGTCCTGTGCTTCGACTCCTCGGACGGCTTCAGCGACTGGCAGGCGCAGGCCCTGACCTGGGTGAAGAAGAACTACCCGGAGATCCCGGTCGGCGGCGGAAACGTGGTCGACGGCGAGGCGTTCACCTTCCTCGCCGAGGCGGGCGCGGACTTCGTGAAGGTCGGCGTGGGCGGCGGCTCCATCTGCATCACCCGGGACCAGAAGGGCATCGGCCGAGGTCAGGCCAGTGCCGTGCTGGACGTCGCCGCCGCCCGGGACGCCTTCCGCGAGCGGACCGGCCAGTACGTCCCGGTCTGCTCCGACGGCGGGCTGGTGCACGACTACCACGTGGCCCTGGCGCTGGCGATGGGCGCCGACTTCGTCATGATGGGGCGCTACTTCGCCCGCTTCGACCAGGCGGCCGGGGCGAAGCTCCCCACCCGGGACGGCTTCGTGAAGGAGTACTGGGGCGAGGGCTCCCACCGAGCCCGCAACTGGCAGCGCTACGGCCAGGGCGGCCAGGGCCTGATCTTCGAAGAGGGCGTCGACGGCTACGTCCCCTACGCGGGCGATCTCAACGAAGGCCTCGCCGTGACCATCGCCAAGCTCAAGACCACGATGGTCTCCTGCGGTTCGGTCACCCTGCCCGACTTCCAGTCCACGGCCCGCCTGACCCTGGTCTCCGACCAGAGCTTCCAGGAGAGCCACGCCAACGTCACCCTGCGGGACGCCCCGGCCACCATCGGCTGACCCGTCCACCCGTACCCGTGACCCACGGGCGGGAGGGCGGGCCACCTCAGCCGCGGCCCCCCTCCCGCCCGTTCGGGACGCCGGGTTCCCGCCCGTTCCACCTCCGGGCCCGTGTCCCCGTCCGGCGAACCGAGTTCCCGCCCGTCCCGACTCCGCGGGACGCGTCCCGCTGTTCCCTACGGTCGTCCCCACCCGTCCCGCCGGGCTGTCCCGCCGGGCCGTCCAGGCGTATCGCCCCACCCCGAGCCGGGCCCGGGCCGCATCCCGTTCCCCTTCCCCGGCAGCGTCCCGCGGCGAGGCCCGACGCGACGAGATGCGCAGGTCAGCGGCCTGGGACAGAGATCCCTCCCGGAGGGACGCCCCACTGCACCTCTTGGGACGCCCGTGTGTTGCCGCGCCGATCTCGGCTGTGGAACAGTCCTGACCGCCAGGCACCGGGCCGGCCGCGCCGCCCGGTTCCGCGGCGCCTCTCCTCCCCGCTCTCCACGGCCCCTGATGGCCGGCGCGGTCGTCGGGTCGGCGACCGGGGAGCGAGGTGCCTGGGCCACCCGCACCGTCGCGCACCGACGGCCGGGCACCGGAAGGCAGCCGTCCGCGGCCGTCGGCCCGGGCTACCGATCCCACACACCCCAGGAGCAGCACCTCCATGCGCAAGTTCGCCGCCCTCGGCACCACCGTCCTGCTCGTCGGCCTCGGTTTCGTCTCCGCGCCGGTGGCCTCGGCCGCCCAGTCTGGCGGCGTCTGCTCGAACTTCACCACGTCGGAGCCGATGCTCAGGTACGGCGACAGCGGCCTCGCCGTCCAGGCCCTCCAGTGCGAGCTGAACCGCACCATCAGGTGGGCCAACCTCGACGTGGACGGGGTCTTCGGCCAGAAGACCTACAACGCGGTGATCGAGTTCCAGGGCAAGGACTGCATGGACATCGACACGGACGGCATCGTCGGTCCCATCACCTGGAACCTGCTGGACCGCTGGAGCAACTCCGCCCGCTTCATCTGCTGAACCGCGCCCGCTCCCGCAGCCACCCGCCCGCCGCGCCGGCGGCCCGGTGGCGGGTCGCCCCCGCACGCCCGGCCCCACCTCCCCGCAAGGACCCTCCATGCGCCAGAAGTTCACCGCCGCCCTCGGCACCGCCGCCCTGTTCACCTGCCTCGGCTTCACGGCCGCCCCGGCCGCCTCCGCCGCCACCGGCGCCGAGTTCTGCGGCTACACCTACAGCACCAGCGAGCCCACGCTCCGCTCGGGCAGCAGGGGTGCCGCCGTCACCGCCCTCCAGTGCCAGCTCAACCAGGACATGAGCAACACCCACCTCGCCCTCGACGGCGTCTTCGGCAAGCAGACCTACGACGCCGTGGTCCGTTTCCAGGGCTGCGCCGGCATCGACCGGGACGGCGTCGTCGGCCCGGTCACCTGGCACTGGCTCGACCTGTACGCGGACATCGACACCGAGGCGAACCACATCTGCTGACCGGGCGCCCGCCTCGGCCCCGCAGACCGCCACCCCCACTCCGACTCCTCAGCACCAAGGACCCACATGCGCAAGAACCTCGCCCTCGTCGCGGCCGGCACCGCCCTCCTCGCCGGCCTCACCCTCTCCAGCGCCGGCGTTGCCTCCGCCTCCAACGACCCCGGGGGCTGCGGCTGGTACTCCACCAACGAACCGGTGCTCCGCAAGGGCAGCCAGGGCCCCTCGGTACAGGCACTCCAGTGCCAGCTGAACGCCGCCCTGACGGACCCGGACATCGCCATCGACGGCGTGTTCGGCCAGCTGACCTACAACGCCGTCGTCAAGTTCCAGGGCTGCGCCCACCTCGACCCCGACGGCGTCGTCGGCCCCAGGACCTGGGGCAACCTCAACTTCTACTCCTTCGAGGGCGCCTACGCCTGCTGACCCCGCCGCCCGGGAGGATCGCCCCCCTCGGCAAGGACGCGATGGGCCGAGCACTGCTCTGCACTCATGTGCCGGCCGCGCCGCTCACGGCCCGCCTGGCAGGCATCTGCTCAGCAGCCATTGGTGAGAACGGGGCGCCTCTCCTGACGAGCACTTTATGTAGCTGTTCGCGTACGCTTCGTGTTGTGCTGATGGGAGCGGATCGTCGCGTACCTCGGTCTGTTCGGTGGCGGCTGGTTCTGGTCACCGTGCTGGCCGGGCTGATGCACCTGCTCGGCTGCGCCCACGGAGCTCAGGCCGCCGGGCTCCCTCGGACCGATTCAGTGCCTGCCGCTGCAGCTGCCTCCTTCCCGCACACTCATCCGGCGGTGGCGTTCGTGGTCCTGTGCGACCACGACGCTTCCGAGGGGTGCACCGGCGGGGACGAACCCGCTGCGGACGGCCGCCGGACGGACCTGCCCGAGCCGCCGTCGGCTACCAGCGGCTGGCTCCTGGTGTCCGGCCCCGCTCCGACGAAGGCGCGACAGAGCCGAGTGGGGTGCTGCGCCGAGGGCGGTGGGGGCCGCGCGGAGCCTGGCGGGGTGCGGGCCTCGCTGGGGGTCTGGCGTACCTGAGGGGGCCCTCGTCGCCGACCGCGTCCCACATCCGGGCGCCGGTGGCGTCATCGTCCACCGATGGTTCCGTCCTCGAACACCACCGGCCCGCCCCGCCCCTGACCGTCGTGGCGGCCGGCAGGAGACCCGTGCGATGAACTCCTCCATCATGCCCTCCTCCGCCCCGGCGCCCGCGCAGCTGGTGACCGGTACGACGCTGCAAGCCCACTCCCCGGCCTCCCTGGTGGGTGACACGCCCGTGCTGTGGGTCGGTGAACCCTTCACAGCTGCCGGGCGCGGTTTCTGGGCCAAGCTCGAAGGCCACAACCCCGGCGGTATCAAGGACCGCACCGCCCTGTTCATGGTCGAACGCGCCCGCGAGCGCGGAGACCTGATGCCCGGCGCCCGGATCGTGGAGTCGACCTCCGGCACCCTTGGCCTTGGCCTGGCGCTGGCGGGGATCGTCTTCGGTCATCCGGTCACCGTGGTCACCGACCCCGGCATGGAACCCCTGGTGTCGGGGCTGCTCACCGCGTACGGCGCGGACGTGCAGATGGTCCGCGCACCGCACCCGGAGGGGGGCTGGCAGCAGGCCCGCCGCGACCGCGTCGGCGAACTCCTGTCGCTGGACCCGGACGCGTGGTGCCCCGACCAGTACCACAACCCCGACAACGTGAGCGCCTACGCCGGCCTGGCGAGGGAACTGGTCGCCCAGCTCGGCCGGATCGACGCTTTGGTCGTCAGCGTCGGCACCGGTGGCCACTCGGCCGGGGTGGCCTCGGTACTGCGCGGCTACTTTCCCGCCCTGAAGGTCGTCGGCGTCGACACGACGGGCTCCACGATCTTCGGGCAGGAGGCCGCACCACGGCTGATGAGGGGCCTGGGCAGCAGCATCTACCCACGCAACGTCGACTACACCCTGTTCGACGAGGTGCACTGGGTCGCCGCCGGGGAAGCGGTCTGGTCCGCTCGGGCCCTGGCCCGCTCCCGGTACGCCAGCGGTGGGTGGAGCGTGGGCGCGGTGGCCCTGGTCGCACGCCACCTCGCCACGGCCCTGCCCGCAGAGGCCAGGATCGCCGCCGTCTTCCCCGACGGCCCGCACCGCTACGCCGGGACCGTCTTCGACGACGCCTGGTGTCAGGAACGCGGGCTGCTGGGCTGGGAGCCGGCCACCGCCCCCGACCAGATCAGCCACCCGGGCGAACGTACCGTCACCCGGTGGACGAAGTGCGAAACCGTCCTGGACCCGGCACCCGGCACGCCGCCCGCCGGAACGGGCGCGGGCCTGGCGGGAGTGGCCAGGTGAAGACCCTTCTGTCCGCCACCCGCAGTTTCCCGCCCGCCGTGCGCCTGCTGATGGCCAACCAGTTCGCCATCAACCTCGCCTTCTACATGCTGATGCCCTACCTCGCCGCCCACCTCGCCGACGGGCTGGGCCTCGCGGCGTGGGCGGTCGGCCTCGTGCTCGGCGTGCGCAACTTCTCCCAGCAAGGCATGTTCCTCATCGGCGGCACGATCGCCGACCGCTACGGCTACAAGGCACCGATCATCGCCGGCTGCCTGCTGCGCACCGCCGGGTTCGCGCTGCTGGGCGTATCCGACAGCCTGCCCGTCCTCATCGCCGCGTCGGCGGCCACGGGATTCGCCGGCGCCCTGTTCAACCCGGCCGTACGCGCCTACCTCGCCGCTGAGGCCGGGGACCGGCGGGTGGAGGCGTTCGCGACGTTCAACGTCTACTACCAGGCCGGCATGCTGACCGGACCCCTGGTCGGCCTGGCGCTGCTGACCGCCGACTTCCGCCTGGTGTGCCTGGTGGCCGCCGGCATCTTCGCCGCGCTGACCGTCCTGCAGGCCCGGGCGCTGCCCGCCCGCCGCGCCACCGACAGCGCCGGGCGCGAGAGCTCGGTGCCGGCGCAGTGGTGCACGGTGGCGGCCAACCGGCCGTTCCTGCTGTTCTCGCTTGCGATGATCGGCTCCTACGTGCTCAGCTTCCAGGTCTATCTCGCACTGCCGCTGGCCGCGGGCGACGCGTTCGGGAGCGCGGGTGCGAAGGCCACCAGCCTGCTGTTCGTGCTGTCAGCCGGGGTGGCCGTCGCCGGACAACTGCGACTGACCGGTTGGGTCAAGGGCCGGTGGAGCGGACAGCAGGCGCTGGTGCGGGGACTCGGCGTGATGGGCCTGGCGTTCGCGCCGCTCGCCCTCCTCGCCGCCAGCGGCGCGGATGTTCCGGCCGCGGTGGCGCTGGCGGCGCTGGCCACCGCGGTGATCGCCTTGGCCGTCGGCAGCGCGATCGTCTACCCCTTCGAGATGGACACCGTGGTCGCCCTGGCCGGCAACCGCCTGGTCGCCACCCACTACGGCCTCTACAACACCGTCTCCGGTATCGGCATCACGATCGGCAACCTGGCAACCGGCGCCCTGTGGGACTACGCCCAGCACCAACAGGCCCTCTGGCTGGTGTGGGGGGCGCTGACCCTGACCGGCGCAGCGGGGGCGGGCGCGGTCCTTGCCCTGGCACGCACCGGACGCCTCACCGCACCCGCACCACAGCCTCTGCTGGCTTGAGGACCGGATCGGCCAGCGCCGGACACGCCGGACATCCCCCCGGTGTGTCCGGCCTGCCCATGCCGCGCGGCGGGGCCGCAGCCACCACGCCGCGATGCCGCCGACAGCGAGAACGGTCACCGCCACGATGCCGACGGCCGCCGCGGTACCCAGACCGTCATCCACGTGGGCCCTGCTCCGCATGACTGTCATGCCGTACCAGGAAGGGTGCGCGCCACCGACCGGACTGTCCACAGTTTCATGAATTCACGCATCGCTGTACTGTCGGGGTGTGCTGACAGTCGCCTCTGACATCGAGATGCTGGCCCGCTTCGGCCGCGCCCTCGCCGACCCGATCCGCTGCCGGATCCTGCTCGCCCTGCGCGAGGCGCCGGCCTACCCCTCCGACCTCGCCGAGACCATCGGCGTCTCCAGGACCCGGCTCTCCAACCACCTCGCCTGTTTGCGGGACTGCGGCCTGGTCGTGGCGGCACCCGACGGACGACGTACCCGCTACGAGCTCGCAGACGACCGCCTGGGGCACGCCCTGGACGCCCTGCGCCAGGCCGTCCTCGCCGTCGAGCACGACAAGACCTGCCCGGACGCGGACGCCAAGGGCTGCTGCTGATGACAGCCATATCCCTGGGCCCGTCCCCGGCCCGCCGCGACGCCCTCACCCGCCGCATACGGTTCCTGGTCGCCGCCACCCTCATCTACAACGTCATCGAGGCGATCGTCGCCCTCACCGCCGGCACGATCGCCTCCTCCACCGCGCTGATCGGCTTCGGCCTGGACTCGGTCATCGAAGTCTCCTCCGCGACCGCGGTGGCCTGGCAGTTCTCCGCCCGCCACCACGCCCTGCGGGAAGCCCGCGAGAAGACTGCGCTGCGGGTCATCGCCGGCTCCTTCTTCGCCCTCGCCGCCTACGTCACCCTCGACTCCGTCCGCGCGCTCACCGGAACCGGCGAGGCCGACTCCACCATCCCCGGCATCGTCATCGCCGCCCTGTCGCTCGCGATCATGCCGTTCCTGTCCGCGGCCCAGCGCCGCGCCGGCCGCGAACTCGGCTCCGCGAGCGCGGTCGCCGACTCCAAGCAGACCCTGCTGTGCACCTACCTCTCCGCCGTGGTCCTGGTCGGCCTGGTCCTCAACACCACCCTCGGCTGGTCCTGGGCCGACCCGATCGCAGCCTTGGTCATCGCCGTCATAGCGGTGAAGGAAGGCCGCGACGCCTGGCAGGGCAACGGCTGCTGTGCGTCCCCCGCTACCGCCGAAGTGCCAGCCGCGAAAACGGACGGGTGCGGCTGCCGCCCGGGATGCGAGTGCTGCAGCTGACCTCGGACCTCCCGGCGCTGCCGGCTTTCGGGGGGCAGGAGTTGCAGGCCACGTTACGGCTGGTGGGCTGATGCCGAGCCGAGGCGTCCGGTGGGTGCCACCGGCCGGCCGCGCCCCGCCCGGGCGGGGAATCCGTACGGCTGGCAGCCGTATCGGGGTCGTGCCAGGATGGAGAGAACCGATCACGCCCAGCACGGCGGGTCCGCCGGCCGCAGCCGGGCCGACGCTCCGCGACCCGCGCCCGTGTACGGGGACACCTGGCCATGCGAGGTGGAGCGATGAACGATCGAGGCTCCCGCCCGGACCCGAACGGGACGACCAGGGGATCGGTGTCGCGACCAGCGCGCTCCACACCACGAACCCGGACGCGGCGCCGGCGGACGCGCCCCATGGCGCTCTCCGCGGCGCTGGCCGCCGTGCTGCTGCTCGCGGGGTACACGTCCGCGGCAGGAGCGTCCTCCGGTCCCGGGGGAGGGACCACTCCCGGCGGCGCGCAGGCCGCGACGACGGTGGCCGTGCCGGACAGCTTCAGCCCCGTGGTCGTGACCCCGATCAGCGATCCGACGTTCCCCTGGCTGGGCAGCGACCAGAAGTACCACGTCTCCTACGACCTGCAACTGACCAACGCCTCGCGGCTGCCGGCCACGCTCAGCAAGGTGGAGGTGGTCGACGCCGAGCGGCCCGACACCGTGGTGGCGACCCTCTCCAGCCCCCAACTGGTCGACCCCGAATGCCAGTACGGATCCTGCAACCTGCTCCGGAACCTGCCCTCCGCGAACGCCACCGACACCGTGATGGCTCCCGGGCAGTCCAGGGCCCTGCTGGTGGACCTGACGTTCGACTCGCTGGACCGGGCACCCGCCGAGGTCATGCACCGGCTCTTCCTCACCGGACAGGCCGCGCCCCCGGCCACCACGCCCAGCCCGGTCGACTACCTCGCCGCGCCGTTCGACATCTCCGCCGGCAAGCCGAGGGTCATCGCCTCCCCGCTCAAGGGCGACGACTGGGTCGCCGCGAACGGCTGCTGCGGCACCGGCGCCCCGCACCGCCCCTCGCTCAACTCGCTGAACGGCAAACTGGGCAACTCCCAGCGCTTCGCCATCGACTGGATGAAGCTCACCGACAAGGGCACGTTCTACAGCGGCGACAAGACGAAGAACGAGAGCTACGCCGACTACGGCGAGGCGGTGTACGCCGTGGCCGACGGCACCGTGAGCTCGACGCTCGACACCGTCGAGGCCGGCACCCCCGGCATCCTGCCCGCCAACGACCCGGTCCTCGGACCCAAGCTCACCGTCCAGAACGTGGACGGCAACCACATCGTCCAGGACCTCGGTGGCGGCGTCTGGGCCATGTACGCGCACCTGATCAAGGGAAGCCTGCTGGTCAAGCCGGGAGACAAGGTCACGAAGGGGCAGAAGATCGCCGACCTGGGCAACACCGGCAACTCCAACGCCCCGCACCTGCACTTCCAGTTGATGAACGCCCCCTCACTGCTGGGGGCCGACGCGGTCCCCTACGTCATCGACCGCTTCACCTACCAGGGGCAGATCCCCTACCCGACCTGGCTGGCCACCGACGACTACCTGAGCGGTACCTTCCTCCAGGGCCGACTGCCCGAACCGCAGTCCCGCACGGACGAACTGCCGCTCGTCCTGTCGGTCGTCGACTTCCCCAGCCAGTGAGGCTGCCCGCGCCAGTGAGGAAGTGGCGGAGCTACCCGGCCGCGAGGGCTGCTTCGGCGTTGCGCACCGAGGCGTCGATGGAGCGGCGGTCCGCCTCCAGCCCCGCCCGGTGCGCCCGGATGTATCCCTGCTGCAGGCGGGTTTCGGCGGCGTGCCAGACCTCGGCTACCCGCAGGGCGCCGCGGCAGGCGGTGTCGGCGACGGCGGTGGACGTCTCCAAGGGCGTGACGGGGTGCGGCTGGCGGCCGAAGCGCGCGTCGTCGAAGAGCGCGATCGGGTCCTTGTACGTGAACCCTTTGTCCTTCATGCAGGCTGACCAGCGGGCGAACACCGCGGTGACGGCGGGGTCTTTGAGGGATTCGGGGAAGGAGCGGCTGAACAGCTTGGACGCCAGGGCGGTGGCGCCGTAGGTCTCCGTGCCCAGGCGTCGGCGCGCCTGGCCGAAGCAGCCGTCCTTGGGGATCTTCCGGCCGTGGAAGGTGCCGGCGCGCACCTCGGGGCCTGCGGCGGCCAGCATCTCCGGGGGCAGGCCGCTGCCGCCGAGGACGACCTCGACGTCCGGAGAGCGGCGCGGTGCGTTCTGGGCGGTCCGCAGCGTCTCCTCGTAGCGGGCCTTCTGGGCCGGGTCCGGCTGGAACCCGCGGGCGGCGGCGGCCGCCGCGTCGTGGATCCCGTAGCGCCAGTCCATCTCGTTGCGCGGGCCGAGCGGCGGCAGCTCGGCGGGCGGCGCCCACGGCAGGCCGAAGTCCTTCATACAGCTGCGGACCAGGGCCTGTTCGGCCGTGACCATGAGGTCGTGCTGCTTCTGCGTGGGCCGGTAGGCCATCAGGGGCAGCGTCCAGCCGGAAGGGTCGCTGGGCTGGCGCTCCGCGGCGGCTCGGTGCGCGGGCCCGGCGGCCAGGGCCTCCCCGTCCCGCCCCGCCGAGCAGCCCGCCGCGGCGAGCGTCACGGCGGCGGCCAGGAACACCGCCGGCACGGTGGTGGTACGGCGTCGGCTGTGGAGCATGGCGAATTCCTTCGTGGTGCGGCGGTAGGGGAGGACCGGGGCCGGTGGCTCAGCAGCCGATGAACTGGATCGACCGGTTGTTGTTCGCGGTGGGTCCCAGGTTGCGCCCGGAGCGCGGGTTGAAGTAGTCGAACTGGGTGTCGGTGGCGCCGGCCCCGTAGCCCTTGTAGTAGTAGACGACTCCGCAGTAGCCCTCGAACCAGTTGTAGGCGGAGGCCGCGTTGTTCGCGACGATCTGGCCCATGCCGTCGTTGGGTCCGCCGCAGAAGTAGAGCGGGTTGGAAGTGGAGCCGTCCGAGACCGACTTCAGGTCCCAGATGCTCTTGCCGATGTTGATCCACGCGCCGCCGTAGTTCTGCCGGTAGTAGAAGCGGAAGCGGAACTCCTCGGACTGCGGCGAGCACTGCTCCCAGGTGCTGAACTGCTCGTTGTACGCGGTGCGCTGGTAGTACGGCCGGTCTTCGAGCGGGTTGCCCTCGGCCAGCGCGGAACCCGCCGTGCCCAGGGCGCTCGCCGCCACCAGGCCCGCCATGAGGGCGGTGCGGACGCGGCTGCGGCGCTTGGTCGGAGAGGTGTTCATACGGACTCCTGAGCTCGTGACCGCACGGGGACACACCGCGGCACGAAGCCGCCGGCTGCCCGGTGCGCAAGGGAGGGAACGTCCGGAGACCGCGGCGAGCCGCTGCCGGACAGCCCGAACTCTAGGCCCGCTCAAGCGGCGTCCCGCCGTCCCACCCGTCTCTGAGACGTCCCAGGAGCGACGCCCCCGCTCCCGACACGGACTTCCCGCCCCGAGTCGCGCCGCACACCGCCGCAGGGGTGCCTCCGTGGGACACGGGGCGGGAGTCCGGAGATCCCTTCCCGGGACGCCGG
The DNA here is from genome assembly GCF_040684615.1 of Streptomyces sp. NPDC089919. Taxonomy (NCBI): domain Bacteria; kingdom Bacillati; phylum Actinomycetota; class Actinomycetes; order Kitasatosporales; family Streptomycetaceae; genus Streptomyces; species Streptomyces sp. NPDC089919. The sequence continues at coordinate 58,490 of NZ_JBFBGK010000015.1, read as the reverse complement.
GCCGGGCAGCACTCGCACCGGGGGGACCACACCCGAGCCGGCGGGATCGTGTGGCGCTGCGGTCCCGGACGGATGTCGCCGGCGTCCAAGTGCGCGGTGTGCCCGGTTACTTAGGTTCGGACAGACCGATCACGACACCGCACACGGGAGCACCATGTCCGTACCTCCGAAGAGCACCGAGGCCTTCTCCGACTCCGACCTGCTCGACCAGACCGTGACCGCCGTGCGAACGGCCGGGTCGGCGCTGCGCGAGCGGTTCGGGGCGGTGCACCACCACCCGACCCGCGACCACCTGATGCGGGCCCTGGCCGCCAACGACGACGCGGTCCTCGAGATCCTGCGCCCCCGGCTGGCACACCTGCGCCCGCACGCCGGCTGGGTGGCGGACGAGTTGGCCGGCGGGGCGCTGCCGCCCGGCGAATGGTGGGTCGTGGATCCGGCCGAAGGCAACGTCAACCACCTCCATGCGCTGCCCGACTGGGCGGTCACGGCCACCCTCGTGCGGGAGAACAGGCCCGTACTGACCGTCGTGCACCTGCCGTTGACCGGCGAGACGTACACCGCCCTGGCCGGCGCGGGCGCCCACCTCGACGGCCGGCCGCTGCGCGTCTCCGAGACGGGGGACCTCGGGCTGAGCATCGTCGCCACCAGCCAGGCCCGACCGGACGAGGACGAAGACGTCGTGCGGCGCATCGGTTCCTCGATCACCGCGATGCTCCTCGACGCGCTCGTCGTCCGCACCGCCGTGCCCGCGACCCTCCACCTGGCCAACGTCGCCGCGGGCCGCATCGGCGCCTTCTGGCAGTTCGCCGGTGCCCGCGCCGACCTGCTGCCCGGAGCGCTGCTGGTCACCGAGGCCGGCGGCCGGATCTCCGACGCCCAGGGACGCCCCTGGACCCCGCACAGCGACACCTTCCTGGCCGCCGCGCCGGGCATCCACACCGAAGCCGTCGCCACCCTCTCACGCTGACCGCACCCCTCACGTGCACGTACGGAAGACCAGATCCTCATGACCAAGATCGCAGTACTCGGAAACGGCCGCGTCGGCGGCAACCTGGCCACGGCCCTCGACCGGGCGGGCCACGAAGTATCGGTGGCGGACAGGGCTCCGGGCGCCGCGGCGGCCGCCGCCCGCAGCGCCCGGGTCGTCATCAACGCCACCCCCGGCGCCGGCTCACTGGAGCGGCTCACCGCCCTGGGCGACGACCTGCGGGGGAAGATCCTCATCGACGTCTCCAACGCCACCACCGACGGGCCGGACGGGCTGCCCGCCGACCTGATCCACCCGGGCAGCAGCCTGGCCGAGCTCCTTCAGGAAGCCCTCCCCGACACCCAGGTCGTCAAGACCCTCAACACCATGCTCTTCCCCGTGATGACCTCGCCGGCCGCGCTCAGCCAGCCACCGACGGTGTTCCTCTCGGGAGAGGACCCCCTGGCCAAGCAGACCGTCCGCGAACTGCTCACCGACCTCGGCTGGCGCGAGGAGTGGATCACGGACCTGGGCGGGATCCGGACCGCCCGCGCCACGGAGGCCGCGATCCTGTTCGTCCCGCACGTCATCCGTGCCACCGGGTTCGCCCCGTTCGCGATCTCGATCGCCCGCTGACGCGTCGGACCGCACGGTAGCGGCCGACCTGTGCCGTCGGTGGCCGGACCCGGACAGGCCCGGTCACCCCGGCACATACACGGGTGCTCAACTTCTTCCACCGGTACGAAAGTTCCGACCCCACTCCATGATTGCCAGCATGCGGGCCACTTGTAGGAAGATCCTCCCAGTGCCGCAGGGGCTTCGACGGCGTTCTCCAGAGCACCACCGGCCGTTGGAGCGATGGATACGAGGGAGCGGATCAGGATGCACGGGACCGGGGCGGCGGCCGACAGCGCCCGCGGCGTGTTGACGGTGGACTCGACCGCCCCGGGCGCGGCACACCAGGGACTCGCGGCCTTCCGGCGCGGCTGGGAGACGCAGATCGGCGACGACGTCTTCCAACTCCCCGCATTCAGCCCGGACACCAGCGGCGACTTCCGGGTCAAGGGCAACGTGACCAAGGTGCACGGTGCGGCGGTCGCCGATCTCCATGCGGCCTCGGCCACCCGCACCGCAGACGTCCCCGGCGGCGACCAGGACATGGTCGCCATGTACGTGGTGCGGCGCGGCACCTGGACCCTGGGCGGCGCGCCCGGCCACGGCGACCAGACCGTATCGGCCGGGCAGTTCCTCGTCCGGCACCTCGGGAGCCTGACGGCCTTCGAGACGAGCGCCGACCTCACGGCGAAGTTCCTCGTCCTGCCCTCCGCCGAGCTCAGACCCCTGCTCGGGAGGAGGGCCGTGGCCGGGTCCGCAGACTCGGCCGAAATGCGGCTGCTCACGGGGTTCACGGACCTGATCCACCTGACCGTCGGCGACCTCGGCCCGGCCGGAGTGGCAGCCGCCCAGAACACCCTGGTCGAGCTGGCCAAGGCAGTGGCCAAGGGCCGCTTCGACGACGTGGAACCCCGGCTGGCCCCCGCCCTGGCCCGGGCGGCCAAGGACCTCGCGGACCGCCGCCTCACCGATCCCGGGCTCTCCCCGCAGATGCTCGCACGTGAACTCAGCGTCTCCGTGCGCACCCTGCACCGGGCGTTCGCCGCGACGGGTGAGCACCTGAGCAGCTACATCCGCCACCGGCGACTGCACGAGGCCAGGGTGGCCCTCGGCTCGCCCTCGGGCCGCCTGAGCATCTCGGAACTCGCCGCCCACTGGCAGTTCGCGGACAGCAGCCACTTCACCCGGGCCTTCAAGAAGCAGTACGGCCAGACGCCCAGCGAGTACGCCCGCTCGGTCGTCGCGGCCCCGCCCCGGCCAGGCCGGCAGGGGCCGGGCTCCGGGCCGGCTCCGGTCAGTCGATGACCGCCACGGCCTCGACTTCGACGAGCAGGGCGGGGTCGGCCAGCGCCGCGACCCCGATCCCGGTGAGGGGCGGGGCGGGGAGCGGCCCGAGCCTCGAGGCTGCCCGGGCCACGCCTTCGGCGAAGAGGGGCATCTTGTCCGGGGTCCAGTCGACCGCGTAGACCGTCAGCTTCGCGACGTGATCGAACGAGGCACCGACCTCGGCGAGGGCGGTGGCGAGGTTGAGGTAGCACTGCTCGACCTGGGCCACCAGATCCCCGGCGCCGACCACCGCGCCCTCGACGTCCCACGCGACCTGTCCTGCGACGAAGACCAGCCGCGTCCCCGTCGCGACCGCCGTCTGCCGGTAGAGGTCTACCTTCACCAGTCCTGCGGGGTCCGCCAGTGCGATGGTCATGCCTGCTCCTGTCATGAGGCCGGGGGCCGCGCCGCCGGGTCTCACGACGGACGCTGCGCTCACTTGTGGTTACTCGGTAACCGTAGGAGAGTGAGCGTCGACCTGGAAGAACGCACTTTTTGGTGAGAAGGGAACCTCAGGGTGACCAAGCAGCTCAGCGGCAGTCCCGAGGATGCGGACCTCAGGCGCGCCGACTCCCTGGCACGCGAGATCTTCTCGGACGTCGCCAACAAGTGGGCACTCCTGATCATCGAGGCCGTGGGCGAACAGACCCTGCGCTTCACGGAACTGCGCAACCGGGTCGAGGGCATCAGCCACAAGATGCTCACCCAGAACCTCCGGATGCTCGAGCGCAACGGGCTCATCGTGCGCACCGTGTACCCGACCGTGCCGCCGAAGGTCGAATACTCCCTCACGGAGCCCGGCCGGGCTCTCCGCTCGGCCGTGGACGTCATGTGCGAATGGACCCAGCGCCACCTCACCCACATCGAGGAGGCACGCCACCGTTTCGTGGCCTGACCGCTGCCACCGCACGACGCCGCCCCGCCGGTCGGGGTGTTGAATGGGCCGCATGAGCGAGAGCGGGCGTGCGGCGAGCCGGACTGCGGTGCTGGTCTGCCAGGGAAGGGCGGCGGCGGACGGACGGGGCGGCGGCCGGTTCTCGGATCCGGTGGCCGTCCGGCTGCTCAGCGAGGCGGAGCTGACGCCCGTGCGCGAGGTGCGGGCCGGTACGCCGCCGACCGGCTGGTCGGCGCGCATCGGGTACGAGAGCGTCCGGGCCTGCGCCGAGGTGGTCGTGCCGCGCACGGTCGCCATCGACGACGCCCTGAGCGCCCGGGTCACCGGCCAACTGGTGATCCTCGGCGCCGGCCTCGACACCCGTGCCTGGCGGCTGCCCGGGCTCGCCGGCACGGACGTGTGGGAGGTCGACCATCCGGCGTCCCAGGAGGACAAGCGCACCCGCCTCGCCGCCGCGCCCCCGGCCACCGCCCGCTCGGTGCGGTTCACACCGGTCGACTTCGCCGTCGACGACCTCGGCGCGGCACTGGACGCCGCCGGGCACGACCCGTCCGCGCCCACCACGTGGCTGTGGGAGGGCGTCGTCCCCTATCTCACCCGCGAGGAGGTGCGGGCCACGGTGGCGGCACTCGCCGCCCGGTCGGTCCCCGGCAGCGTGCTCGTCCTCAACTACCAGACCCCGTCGGCCCGGGCGGCAGCCGGCCGGCTGCTGGCGCGGCTGATGCGGCATTCCGCCTTGGCGGGCGAGCCCTGGCGCTCGCTGTGGCGGCCCCGGCAGATGACCGAACTCCTCGCGGCGCACGGCCTGCGGGTGCTGTCGGACGAGGACCTGCACACGCTCGGCCGGGCCCTCGGCACTCCCGCACACGGCTCGACCTCCCTGAGGTCCGGCCGCGTGGCCCTCGCGGAAGTGCACGACCCGGACCTGTCCAAGCCCGCTGCACACCGCGGGAGGTGACGGGACGCCCCGCCGCCCCACCAAGCGTTGTGCCCCTCGCCGGGCTTGCAGCGTCAGGCGAGCTTGGCGTCCGTGTCGAAGCCGACGTTCGGGGCCAGGGCGCGCGGGGAGAAGGGGGCCTGCCGGTTGCCGGTGCCCCAGTAGACGTAGGCCCGGCCGCCACCGAAGGCCAGCGTGTCCGACCAGCCGTCCTTGTTGTAGTCGCCGGCGGCGACGAGCGCCTGGTACGCCTTCCAGCCGCCGCCGATACGGGTGCGGGCGCCGAAGGTCCCGTCGCCCTTGCCGGCGTGGAGCCACAGGGTGCCGGAGGCGTCGCGGGCGACGAGGTCGCCGGCCGGCCCGCCGGCGATGTTGCCGACCGCGGTGATCCGGTCGTAGCCGTTCCAGCCGCTGCCCGCGCGCACCCGGGGGGCGTACGGCTTGGCGAGGCTGCCCGTGCCCCGGTACATCCACAGGACGCCGGAGCGGTCCCGGGCCAGCAGGTCGGCGCGGCCGTCCCCGGTGACATCGGAGCCGCCGGTCAGCGCGGTGTAGGCGTTCCAGCCGCCGCCGACCTTGGTGCGGGCCGCGAAGGTGCCGGTGGCGCCCTTGCCCGCGTACAGCCAGAGCGTGCCCGTGCGGTCCCGGGCGAGCAGGTCGCCCACCGCGGGGCCGCCGAGGTTCCCGGCGGCGACGAGTTCGTCGTAGGCGTTCCAGCCGCCCCCGACGCGCTCCAGGCCTTCGCCGGAGACTGCGGTGGTGCCCCGGGAGCGGAAGGCGTACGTGTCGTAGCGCCACAGGACGCCGTCCGTGCCGCGCTCCAGCACGTCCGCGGTGCCGTTGGCGCTGAAGTCGTGGCCGGAGGGGCGTGCGGCCCGTTTCACGGTGAGGTCGCCGCCGGCCTTCGCGGTGGGCCCGATCCCGTTGATCGGCTCGAAGGTGACCTTCCAGGAGTACGCGCCGTCGGGGGCGGCGCCACCGCCGTCCAGCCCGCCGTCCCAGGGGTACTCGATCCAGCCGGCGTCATCGCGCGGCGGGGCGACGTAGCGGGATACCGACTTGCCCGTCTCCTTGTGGGTGATGGTCAGGTACGGCCGGACGTTGCGGCGGCTGAGGTTCCAGCGGATGCGCCACGGCCCCTTGTCCGGATCGGCCACCGCGGGTGCCTCCGTGGCCAGGACCACCACCCGGGTCGGCTCGCCCGTGGTGGCGATCTTCTTCACCACGGGCCGCCCGGAGACGAGCGAGATCCGGAACAGTCCCTGCCCCTGGGCCAGGGTGCCGCCCCGCGCGACGAGGGAGCCGTCCGGGGTGCGGAGCACCTGGCCGGCGTGGTCGAGGAGGGTGCGCGGGGTGCCGCCGGAGAGCGGTACGGCCTTGAGGGCGGCGGCCCGCGCACCGGTGTAGGAGTGGGCTTCGCCCGCAGTGCCGTAGACCGCGAAGGTGCTGCCGAGCAGTGCCATGACGGGCTGGGGCTGGGTGCGGATGGTGAGCTTGTGGGAGGTCCCGGTGGCCCGGTCCAGCACGGTCAGCGTGGCGGATGTGGCACTGCTCGGGGAGGTGAGCCGCGCGGTGTGCGTGGCCGATACGGCGGCGGCGCGATTGTTGTAGCGGATCTTCGGGACCGTCTGGCGGGTCACGACGGCGGCCTTGGCCAGGTCCACGACCACGGCCGTGCCGCCCTCATAGGCCTGGCCCAGGTTCTCCTCCATCGTCAGCAGGCCCGGCGAAGAGCCGGTGACGACCCAGGTCTTCGCCGGGGACAGGCCGGTGACCCTGCGCTCGGTGCGCACCCCGTCGTGCATCCCGACGAGGCGGAACTCGGCCCCGGAGCCTGCCGCGGGCCGCTTCACCAGGACGTCACCGCCGTAGGTGCCCACGTACTCGGTCCCGGCGAGGTCGACGGCCTGGGACGTGCCGGTGACGGGGTCGAACAGCGTGACCTGCCGCAGCCCCCAGTTGTCGTCGTACTCGACCCGGGCGACGAGGTCGGACGAGTCCGCGTCCCACTCGTAGAGGTGACCCCGCTCCTGGCGCGTAGACCCGAGGTCCACGGTCCGGCGGCCGTCGTAGGCGGTCCACCGGATCCGCTCGGCCTGCCGGTCGGCCCAGGAGAAGCCGTGGGACCCGACGCCCAGGAGCTCGCCCCGGGGTGCGATCCGGACCAGTGGCGAAGCGGTGGACGAGGACGGTCGGGCGACGGCGGGCTGCGACGCCGCCTGCGCCGGGACGGCCGGCTGCCCGGCGGTGGCCGCCAGGCCGAGGGCCAGGGAGCCCACCAGGACTCCTCGGGTGATCTGCGAACCGGACACGTGCTACCCCCAGTGGATCCGAACCGACCGGGGCGCCGTATTCGGTGGCGGACGCGCGACGGCGCCGCGGGTCGGCGGATCCCCACCCCGCCCCTGGTCTCCGCAGACGTTAACAGCCCCCTCACCAGCGGGAACGACCCCCCAGGGCTCGTGGGTGAAGTCGGCCGCCCTGTACCGAATGCCGGATTCTTCGGGGCCCGCGCCGACGGTGGCCGACCCACGCGGAGCGGACGGCCCGGCCGGAGCCCGGTTCAGGCCGGGGTCGGGGTGAAGTCCACGAGGAGGGACTTCGGTCCACGGGTGAACACGCCCTGTTGGGCCGGGTCGTAGCCGGGGGCCGGCCGGAGGTGCGGCATGGCGTCGAGCAGCTGGTTGGTAGCGATCTCGACCTCGGCCCTGGCCAGCAGCGCGCCGACGCAGAAGTGCCTGCCGAGCGCGAACGCCAGGTGATCCGCGGCGGCGGAGAAGGCCGTGTTCGCCGTCAGGTCCTCACGGAAGACGTCGAAGCGGTCGGGGTCCTTGTAGCGCCCGGGGTCGCGGTTGGCCGCTCCGATCAGACAGGTGACGGTGGCGCCGGCCGGGACGGTGCCACCGCTCAGGCGGACGTCGACGGCCGCCTGGCGCATGATCATGTGGACGGGCGGGCTGTGGCGCAGTGTCTCCGCGAAGGCCCGGTCGATCAGGGTGCGGTCGGTACGGACCGCCTCGAGCTGCCGCGGATCGGCCAGGAGGTTGGAGAACAGCCCGGCGATGGCCTTGTCGGTGGTCTCGGCCCCCGCCGTCAGCAGCAGGCTGCAGAAGGCCTTGATGTCCTCGTCGCTCATCCGCACCCCGTCGACCTCGGCGGTGCACAGCGCGGAGAGCAGGTCGTCACCGAGGTGTTCGCGCCGGCCCCTGATGACCGGCAGCATGTACGCGGCGAACTCGGCCTGGGCCCGGACCCCGGCCGCCGCGCACTCGGGGTCGCCGGCCAGGTTGGCCGTGAACGCCACGAAGGCCCGGTACCAGAGGCAGAGTTGCTTCTGCCCGGCACGGTCCAGCCCGAACATGTCGGCGATGACGGTGATCGGGAAGTGTGCGGCGAAGCCGCTGACCAGGTCCACCGAGCCCCGCGCGCGGAACCCGTCGATCAGCTCGCGGGCGTTGCGCTCGATGAGCGGAACGACCTTCTCCCGCAGCTCGTTGCCGCGGAATGCCGGCGCCACCAACGCGCGCCGCGTGGCGTGCTCGCGGCCGCTCATCTGGAGCAGGGTCTTGCCGTGGACGGGCTCGGCCTGCCAGGCGTAGTTGTCGGTGGTGAAGAGCGATTCCTTGTCCTTGAAGGCGCGGGCGACGTCCTCGTAACGCGAGACGAGGTAGCTCTGCGTCGGCTCGTGCCACAGGAGCGGGGCACTCTCGCGCAGGGCCCGGTAGGTGGGGTACGGGTCGTCCGCGAACTCCCGGGACAGGATGTCGGGGACATCGGGGATGTCGTGAGCGGCGGTCATGGAAGTCCCCCGTCAGCTTGGCGTCTGCCGCGCCGGCGCCGTCGTGCCCGGCCTCTGCTGCAAGGAAACACCGCCCCGTCCACCGTGGCCAGGCTGTCGACGCCCCCGCCGAATTCCCCCGCGACGCGCTGCCCACAGCCGTCCCGGCCGCCTCGTTCCTTCCGGCGGCCGGCGCCTTGCGCGGTCCACGGACAGCCGGAGGCGGGGGCGCGCACGGCGCGCCGGCAGCGGTCGGCCGACGACACGAAGACGACACAAACCGGGCTATTCATTACTATCCGTGACAATTCGTCCCGTCCTCCCTACGCTCTGCCGGGCACCGAGCGAACGGACGGTTGAATGAGAAGACGACTTTCGGCGATCACCGCGGCAGGCCTGGCGGCGGTCCTCGCGCTGGGGGGCGCCACCGGCGCCACCGCGAGCACGAATCCCGGCGGCGGCAAGGGCGGCAAGGGGCTGTGCGCTCCGGGCGTGCCGGTCGGCCCCGAGGGGGAGAAGTTCTACGACCCGCCGTCGCCGCTGCCCGAGGGCGAGCACGGCGACCTGATCTGGGCCCGCCGGGTCGATGCGCCGGACGGCGCCCGCGCCTGCCGGATCCTCTACCTCTCCACGCTCCAGAACGGCACGCGGGTCGCGGTCTCCGGCATCGTGGCCTGGCCCGACGCCCCCGCGCCCCGGCACGGCCGCAACGTGGTCGCATGGGCCCACGGCACCGTCGGCGGACCGCGCATGTGCGCGCCCTCCGCGGTCCCGAACCCGGCCGTCGACCTGGTGGACTACTTCACCTACGACAGCCCGTGGGGCATCGACGTCGGCGTCCCCGCGCTGACGCAGTTCCTCGGCTCCGGCGACGTCGTGGTCGGCACCGACTACCAGGGCCTGGGCACCCCGGGCGTGCACCAGTACACGGTCGCCGTGACGGAGACCAACAACGTCCTGGACTCGGTCCGGGCGGCCCGGCAGATCACCGACACCCACGCGAACCGCAAGGCGGCCGTACTGGGCTGGTCGCAGGGCGGTGGCGCGGCGCTCTTCGCCGGCCAGAACTACCGCTCGTACACCCCGGAGACCCAGCTCGTCGGCGTCGCGGCACTGGCGCCCGCGGCCAACCTGGGGCCTGACTTCGAGGGCCTGGTGCTGCCCGGTCCCACCGATGCCACCTCGGCCGCGCACAACGCCGTCCTGCGCATCAACGTCTACCGGGGCTTCCTCGCCGCCTACCCGGAGCTGAAGGCCACGGACGTGCTCAAGCCCGCCGGTCTGGAGGCGCTGCGCGGCGACGGGGTGGCCTGCATCGAGCACTTCTCCGACGTGGTCCAGAACAACCTGGGGAACACCGGACAGCTCGACACGCTGTTCAAGCCGCTGTCGGAGGTGCCGGCCAGCTGGCACCAGCGCTTCCGGGAGAACACCGCCGGGCTCGTGAAGTCCCTGGTGCCGGTGCTCGTCATGCAGGGGACGGCCGACACCGTCATCAACCCCAACTCCACCGACGAGTACGTCAAGCGGGCCTGCCGCTTCGGCCAGCGCCTGCAGTACACGAAGTACCAGGGCGCCACGCACCAGACGATCCCCGACGTCGCCGAATCCCAGTACCTGACCTGGATCGCCGACCGCTTCGAAGGCCGCCCGGCCCCCTCCAACTGCCCCTGACCCCCACGACGTGACGCAGGCTCCCGGGCGGGATCCACCCCGCCCGGGGGCTTTCGCGTCCGCGTCGAGGCTCTGCCGCAGGATCGGCCGTAGCGAGAGCGTCACGCAGGGGCGCAGTAGTCTGATCTGTGGATGGGGCCGGTCGGCCGGGAAGGGGCGAGGTGAGAGCGGCACGGGCTTTGGCGACGCTGGACGAGGTGGACGTCGGCGATCATGTCTGCTGGCTGGTCGACCCGGCTGCTCCCTTCTCCGGTACGGCGCGGGCCTACCTGGCCGACGGAGCCCTGTACGGGGACAAGATCGTGGTGGTCGGAGCGGCCGGCGGCGTTGCCGAGGACAAGTCCCTGGCCTCGGCCGCGGTGGTGCTCGACCTGCCCAATCTGAGCGACACCGACTCGGTGCTGGCCGCGGTGAAGCGCGAGGCCCGTACCGCGACCCGCGAGGGTTACCGCTCGGTACGCGTCCTTGCCGAGCGCATGCCGGTCACGGACCCCGGTGCGGCGCACGACCTGCTGTCCCAGGAGCTCAGGCTCGACGAGTTCGCCTCGGAGTGCGGCGCGATGGTGCTGTGCGCGTTCAGGCCGTCCCAGTGGCAGGCGGATACGCTGGAATACGTGGCGAGTGTGCACCCGCACGAGATGGGCACACGTGCAGAGCGTCCGGCCTTTCGGATGTTCAGCACGGGCGCCGACAGCTGGAGCGTGGACGGGGTGATCGATTCCCAGGGTGCTGCGGCGTTCAATGCCGCGCTCCGCGCGGCGGTGGGGTACACGCCGAGGATGCGGCTGTGCTTCGACCGGCTCGAGATGATCGACGCCGCCGGCATGGGAGCCCTCGTCGAGGCGGCGAACCACCTCCCCGGACGGCACATCGTGGTGGAGGGCGCCAACGAGACCGTGCGGCTGTGCTGGGAGCTCGCGGGATACGCCGCGCCCGGTGTCCCGGTGGTGATGGCCGGATGAGCACCACCCAGCCGCCGGGAACCCCCGGGCCGGCCGCCGGCGCCGAGGCCCGCTTCCGGCACGAGCTGTACCCGTACCGGGGTCAGGACCAGTTCATGGCCGGCACCCTCGGTTTCATCCGTGAGGCGCTGGAGGCCGACGAAGCGGTCGTGGTCGCCGTCCCCGCCGCCAAGGCGTCGCTCCTGCGGGGCGAGCTGACCGGCGAGCCCGCCGTCACCTTCGTCGACACCGCGACGGCCGGACCGAATCCGGGACGGCTCGTCGCCGCCTGGACCGCCTGGCTGGAGGAGCGAGGCGAGGGAGGCCGGCCGGTGCGGGGGGTGGGGGAGACCGCCTGGAGCCAGGCCCGCAACGCTGCCCACCTCTCGGAGCTGCGCCACCACGAGTGGCTGCTGAACCAGGCCTTCGCGCGCAGCTCCGCCTGGTCGATGCTGTGCCCGTACGACGCCGCCGACGAGGACGAGGCCGCGCTGCGGTACGTCTCCCGCTGCCACCCGCTGATCCACGAGGACGGCCGGTACGTGCCCAACGGCTCGTTCCTGGAGGACGGCCAGTACCCCTTCGAGCTGCTGTCCGCCCCGTGCGATCCGTACCAGGAGCTCAGCTACGCCCACGGGGACCTGGCCGCGGTGCGTTCGAAGGTCGCCCAGTGCGCGTCCGACGCGGGCGTGTCCCAGGAGCAGCAGTCGAAGCTCGCGGTCGCCGTCACCGAGATCGCCACGAACAGCATCGTCCACGGCGGCGGCCGCGGAACCGTGCGGACCTGGATCCAGGACTCGGTGTTCCTGTGCGAGTTCCGGGACGCCGGGTACATCACCGACCCGATGGCCGGGCGCATCCGGCCGTCGGCCCGGCAGCTCGGCGGCCGCGGCCTGTGGCTGGCCCACCAGCTCTGCGACCTGGTCGAGATCCGCTCCACCCCCGAACAGGGCACCACCGTACGCCTGCACACGGACGTGCAGGCGTAACACGGCAGAGCCGCCCCCCCCGCTCAGGTCCCGGGCAGGATCCGCCGCGTTTCGTAGGCCCACATCGCGATCTCGACCCGGTTGCGGGCACCGAGTTTGGCCATCAGGCTGGCCAGGTGCGTCTTCACCGTGCTCAGGCTGATGTGCAGCGCATCGGCGATCTCGGTGTTGGTCAGCCCGCGGGCGACGGCGAGGAGCACCTGCTCCTCCCGTGCGGTGACGGGGGAGACGGGCTGGGCCACGGGCCGGCCGGCGGGCAGGTCCGAGAAGGCCTGGAGCAGCCGGACGGTGACGCTCGGCGCGATCAGCGCCTCACCGTCGGCCGCCGACCGCACGGCCTGCGCCAGCAGGTCCGGTCCGGTGTCCTTGAGGAGGAATCCGCGGGCGCCGGCACGCAGCGAGCCGTAGACGTACTCGTCCAGGTCGAAGGTGGTGATGACGACCACGGCCAGCGGGTCCGCGACGCCCGGGCCGGCGACCAGCCGGGTGGCCTCGAGCCCGTCGAGCACCGGCATGCGGATGTCGAACAGGCAGACGTCGGGGCGCAGTTCGCGGGCCAGACGCACGGCCTCCCGCCCGTCGGCGGCCTCGCCGACCACCTCGATGCCGGGCTGGGCGTTCAGCATGATCCGCAACCCGGTGCGGATGATCGCCTGGTCGTCAGCGACGAGGACGCGAATGGACACCGCTGCGGCTCCTTGCCCTCGGCAGTTCGGCGTCGACGTGCCAGCCCCGGTCGGTACCGGGGCCGGCGTGCAGGGTGCCGCCGAGCAGGGTCGCCCGCTCGCGTAGTCCGGTGAGTCCGTATCCGTCGCGACCCCGGCCGGTGCGCCGCCCGTCGTCGCGCACGCTCACCCGTACCGTGGGCCCTTCGGCGGCGACCCGTACGACCAGCTCGGTCGCGTCGACCGCATGGCGCAGCGCGTTGGTCACCGACTCCTGCACGATCCGGTACACGGCGGCGTCCAAGGCCGGGGGCAGCGCGTCCAGTTCGCCGTCGAGCCCCAGGTCGACCCGGAGCCGGCCGCCCGGGGTGCGCACCAGCCGCTCCAGGTCCGCGACTCCGGCGGGGGGCGCCAGTTCGGCGCCGATCCCGCGGTCCCGCAGCGTGGCGACCATGGCGCGCATCTCTTCCAGCGTGCGCGCCCCTTCCTCCTCGACCCCCTCCAACGCCTGGACCGCGGCGGCCGGATCGGTGCCCGCGAGCACCCGGCCGGCCTGGGCGGTGATCACCATGGCCGAGACGTGGTGGGCCACCGTGTCGTGCAGCTCCCGGGCGAGCTGTTCACGCTCGCGGGAGCGGACCTGGTCCAACTGCCGCTCGCGGGCCGTCCCCCGGAACCGCACGGCGGCCCCGATCACGCCGGGCAGCAGCAGGAAGACGTAGCCCACGAGCTTTTCGACGACCGGGGTCCCGTCCGCGAGGACGCACAGCGCGCCGGTCGCGAGGATCACCGCGCCGCCCAGCACGATCTCCCGTCCCGACCCCCACCGGGGCAGCGCGTACACGAGCACCAGCACGACCGCGCCGGTGTACAGCCCGACGGGCTCGCGCGGTGCGGCCACGAGCGAGGCCACCGTGAGCAGGACCAACGAGCCGAACCCCAGCGTCACCACCGCCAACGGGCGGGTCCGGCGCCACAGGGGCAGCAGGGACAGCCACACGGCGGACACCACCGCCACCGGCCGCCATACGACGTCGGCGCGCAGCACGGCCTCCAGCACCACACCGGCAAGGCACGCGGTGAGCAGCGCCCAGTCCCGCCACACCCGGACGGGCGCGGCGGGCGGCCGGGGTTCGGTCCACAGGGTTCGCAGGTCGTCTCGGAGCACGGTTCCCAGCGTAGAGACCCCGGCGTATCGCGCATCGTCCGAAAGGACGGGCCCGCACTCCGACTTGAGGCCGACGGATCCGCGGCCCGCGGGCCGATGGCGCGGAACGCCGTGGCGACGAGCCTCGGACCGGCGGCCGTACAACGACGGCTGCCGACGTGGTTGGAGGACCCGATGCTCTCAACAGCCCTGTTGCGCCTGGGCACAAGCGCCGCCCGGCATCCCTGGCGGGTGATCGCGGTATGGCTGCTCGCCGCCGTGCTCGCCGTCCTCGCGGCCGTCGCCTTCGGCGGGCGGACCGTGGACTCGATGACCGCTCCGGGACTGGACTCCCAACGGGCCGCGCACCTGATCGAGCGGGCCGGCACGGGCCAGGAGGGCATGACCGCCCAGGTCGTGGTCACGCCCCGGGACAGCGGTGCGACCTTCTTCGGCAGCAGCAGCGCCCGCACCGCCCTCACGCGCCTGCAGACCGAGGTGCAGGGGCTGCCGCACGTGCGCGGTACGAGCGACCCGGCGCGGGCCCTCGACGCCGGCCGGGACGCCGCGGTGCGCGACGGACTCGTCTCGTCCGACGGACGGATCGCGGTCGTCCGCATCCAGTACCCCGACCAGAGCCGGCTGTCGGCCGCGGACCTCGACGCCCTCGTCGGCCTCGGTGACCGGCTGCGCGCCGAGCTGCCCCTGCGGATCGAGATGGGCGGCAGCCTCTTCTACGCCTTCTCCGACCCCGGCGGCGGCGTACGCGAGTTGATCGGGATCCTGGCCGCCGCTGCCATCCTGTTCCTGGCGTTCGGTTCGCTCGTCGCCGCCGCGCTCCCGATCGGCATGGCGGTCTTCGGGCTGACCGTCGGCGTCGCGACGATGACGGTCCTGGCCGGGGTGACGGACGTCCCCACCTTCGCACCGGTCCTGGGCAGCATGGTCGGCCTCGGAGTGGGCATCGACTACGCGCTGTTCGTGCTGGCCAGACACCGGGACCACCTCGGGCGCGGGCTCGACCCGCACGAGGCGGCCGGACGGGCGGTGGCGACGGCGGGGCGGCCCGTGGTCTTCGCCGGCGGCACCGTCGTCGTCTCGATCCTCGGCATGGCGGTCGCGAACGTCCCGTTCATGACGGTGGGCGGCCTGGCCGTCTCGATCGTCGTCCTGACCATGGTGCTCGCGTCGGTGACGCTCCTGCCGGCCTTCCTCGGCGCGGCCGGTCCGCGGCTGGGCCGGGCCGGCCGGATCGTCCGGGCGCTTCGGGCCCGGCCGGCGGGCCGGACCGACCGCCGTCGGGTCACCGCGGCGGGCGCCGCCTCGGCCGCCGGCTGGCGGCCCTGGATCGGGCACGTCAACCGGCACCCGGTGCCCTACGCGGTCGGTGCGGCGGGGCTGTTGCTGACGGCGACGCTGCCGGTGCTCGGCCTGCGCGTCGGCCTGCCCGACGACGGCTCCCTGCCGCCGAGCCGCACCGAACGCCGCGCCTACGACCTGGTCACCGAGGGGTTCGGCCCGGGCACCAACGGCCCCCTCGTCATCGCCGCGGACCCGGCCGGCGACGGGGGAGTGGTGGATCGCCTGGTCACCGCGGTCGCCGCGGATCCGGGCATCGCCTCCGTCGCTCCGACCCAGCTCGACCGGGCCACCGGCATCGCGACCCTCGTGGTGTTCCCGACCACCAGCCCTCAGGACGAGGCCACCGCCGACACCATCGCCCGGCTGCGCACCGACGTGCTGCCCACGGCGATCGGGCACGGCCCGGCCAGGGCCCACGTCGGCGGCGCCGCCGCGAGCCTGTCCGACGTGGGCCGGCGCACCAGCCAACGCCTGCCGCTGTTCGTCGCCGCCGTGCTCGCGATGTCGTTCCTGCTGCTGTTGCTGGTCTTCCGCTCGGTCCTCGTGCCGCTCAAGGCGGTGCTGCTGAACCTGCTGAGCATCGGCGCGGCCTACGGCGTCATGGTCGCGGTCTTCCAGTGGGGCTGGGGCGGCGCACTCATCGGGCTGGAGGCGACGGTTCCGATCGTGTCGTTCATCCCGATGTTCCTGTTCGCCATCCTGTTCGGCCTGTCGATGGACTACGAGGTGTTCCTCCTCTCCCAGGTACGCGAGGAGTACCTGCGCACCGGCGACAACGGCACGGCGATCGTCGAGGGCGTCTCGCGCACCGCCCGGATCATCACCTCGGCCGCCCTCATCATGGTGGCGGTCTTCCTGTCCTTCGCCGTCGCCGACGACCCCTCCACCAAGATGTTCGGCCTCGGCCTGGCCACCGCGATCTTCATCGACGCCACGCTCGTCCGCATGGTGCTGGTGCCGGCGACCATGACCCTCCTCGGCCGCACCAACTGGTGGCTCCCGGCCTGGCTGGACCGGATCCTCCCGCGCAGCCCGGTCGACCCCGGCGAGGCAGCCACGGGCGAGGCCAAGTGGGGCCTCGGCGCTACCACCCCCAGAGCGCGGGCCCGAGACGCAGACCGGTGTCCTTGAGCCACGTGTCCGCGACGTCGCGGTTGCGGGTGCCGATGGAGAGGTACACCGCGTGGGTGCCGGGGGCGGGCACGGTGCCCCCGGACGGGGACCACCGGCTGTTCAGGCAGAGCTGGACCCCGCAGAGCTTCGACGAGGGCAGCCCGCGGAAGGCCGCGTACCAGTACACGCCGAGTTCCAGCGGGCCCGCGGCCCGGACCACGGTGTCCAGCTCCGCCTCCGTGCAGTGCTCATCGGTCTCCGGGAAGGGCGGGGTGTCCCAGGCGCGCAGTTCCACCTGGAGTCCCGCTGCTTCGAGCAAGGGCCAGGCCTCGGCGAGTTCCGGGCGCAGCTCGACGTCCGCCCCGTAGTCGTGGACGGCGGCGAGGGCCCCGGTCCGGCTGATCACGTGCCACAGCTCGCCCAGCTCCGCCGGCCGAAGGCTGCCTCCGTCCGTCCTGGTGAGGCAGCCCAGCGTGAAGTAGCGCCGCGCGTGCCGGAACTGCTCCGCGGTGACGGCAGGCCCGACGCCGGGACAGGGATCGTCCTCCGGTTCGCCGAACTCGGCCAGTAGCGCACGGGCCCGCCCCAGCGCGCCGGAGGCATCCGGCAGCGGCTCGAGCACCTGGTACAGAAGGGACATCCCCATGGCTCACCCCCGCGGCGGAGCCTAGCCACGCCGTGGTCCGGCCGCATCCGGATTGGGGCGGCCCCTGCGTGACCGCAGCGGCACACGAGAGGGGGCGCGGCCGGTTGCCTCAGCGGGCGGTGGGTGCGTTCCAGTCGACGAGCTGGACGATGACGCCGTTGGGGTCCCGCACCTGGAAGGCCCGCTCACCCCACTCCTCGTCGGTCAGCGGCATGGTGATCGCGACGCCCTCGGAGCGAAGGCGTGCCAGCTCGCCTTCGAGGTCCTCGACGACGAAGGCGAGGATCAGGCCCGCGGCGTGCTCGTCGCGCTGGTCTGCCGGGAGGCTGTCGAGGCCCCGCCGCAGAAAGATGACGTTCATGCCGGCGTCGTCGCGGGCGAGGGAAGCGAAGCCGTCGGCCGCCATCTCCTCGCGGAACCCGAAGTGCTCGGTCAGGAAGGCGCTGGATGCGGCGACGTCATCGACGTTGAGCGACACGGCACTAGAGGTGATCTTCATCAAAAATCCTCCGGACTCTCCACGAGCAATACTCTGTACGACGTACAACGTACACCGTACAGAGTTTGGGTGCGAGAGGATGTCGCCGTGGCAACGGAACGAACCAGCTCGGGCGACCCCGCGAACACCCTGCGACTGCTGTGGCGCGGCGCCGCCACCGACCAGCGACGAGGGCCGCGACGGGGGCTGAGCATCGACGCGGTGGTCCAGGCCGCCACCGCCCTCGCCGACGCCGAAGGCCTGGATGCGGTGACCATGCGCCGGCTGGCCAAGGACCTCGGCGTGGTGCCGATGACGCTGTACACCTACGTTCCCGGCAAGGCCGAGCTCCTCGACCTCATGCTCGATGCCGCCTACGCCCGCATGCCCCGCGCCGACACCGCCGGACAGCCCTGGCGGCAACGCGTCACCGCCATCGCCGAGGCCAACAAAGCCCTCTTCGAACGCCACCCCTGGGCCGCAGCCGTCTCCACCCTCAGGCCTCCGCTAGGGCCGGGGCAGATGGCGAAGTACGAGCACGAACTGTCCGGGCTCGACGGCCTGGGCCTCAGCGACGTCGAGATGGACGACTGCCTGACCCACCTGCTCACCTTCGTGCAGTCATGCGCCCGGGCCGCCGCCGACGCTCGGGCCGCCCAGCACGACAGCGCCCTGAACGACCAGCAGTGGTGGGAGTTGAACGCCCCGCTCCTCGCCCGGGTCCTCGACGAGAGCGTCTACCCCACCGCCGTCCGCGTCGGCGCAGCCGCAGGAGCCGCGCACAACAGCGCCCACGACCCAGCCCACGCCTACACCTTCGGCCTGCACCGCGTCCTCGACGCCTTCGCCACCCTGATCGACCGCAGGGACGAGGCGCACTCGTCGCCTTGATCCGGTCTCCGGCGTCCCGTTGACGTCTCGCGCCGCCGCACGGCGCCGGCGGGGGTCTCGCCCGGCCGGCGCCGGCGGGGGTGCACGGTCGGCCGTCCGTCAGGGGCAGCTGATGCGGGTGTCGCCGGGGTCGGTGGTGCAGGTGTCGGTGCCGGTGCCGCCGTCGGCGGTGTCGTTGGCGCTCACGCCGTCGGTGGTGGTCAGGCGGTCGTTGCCGTAGTAGCCGGTGAGGACGTCGTTGCCGCGGTCGCCGTTCATGGTGTCGTCACCGAAGCCGCCGTCGAGGTTGTCGTTGCCCGGCCCGCCGTAGACGGTGTCGTTGCCGAAGCCCGCACGCACGGTGTCGTTGCCGGACAGCGCGCAGATGACGTCGTTGCCGTAGCCGCCGGTGAGGGTGTCGGTGCCGGAGGTGCCGACGATCGTGCAGCCCCGCGCGTTGTTGACCGAGGTGGTGGCGCTGGCGCTGTTGTTCCCGGTGTTCGGGTCCTGCGGGGAGCCGGTCACGGACGCGGTGTCCCGGAGGGTGCCGGTCGTGCGCGGTTCGGCGGTCACGGTGACCGTGGCGCTCGCGCCGGGGGCCAGGCTGCCCAGGGCGCAGGTCGCGCCCGTCGCGGTGGTGGTGCAGGTGCCCTGGGAGGGCACCGCCGAGATCAGGGCGGCGCCGGCTCCGGAGAGGGAGTCGGTCAGGGAGACGCCCGTCGCGGTCGCGGTGGAAGAGGCCGCGTTGGTCACCCGGACCGTGTACGTCGCCTGGTCGCCGATGCTCACCGTCGTCGTACCCGACGCGGTGACCGACAGGTCCGCCGCCTGCGGCGGGGGAGTGGTGCCGCCACCGCCGAGGTAGCGGGCCACGCCGCGGTCGGCGGTGAGGCTGTTGGCCTGGCCGACGACCCCACCGGCGACGATCTTCCCGTCGGGCTGCAGGGCCACGTGGGAGGCCTGCTCGGATGGGCCGCCGAAGTCGGTCGTCAGCCGGCCGTCCCCGTCGAAGGAGGTGTCCGCGGCGCCGTCGGTGTTGTATCGGGCCAGCGCCCAGTCGCCCGCGTACCGGCCCGCGACGAGGATCCGGCCGTCGGACTGGAGGGCGACGTCCGCGGCGTCGGCGCTCTCCGGTCCGAAGTTGGTGGTGACCCGGCCGGCGCTGCCGAACGTCGGGTCCAGGGCGCCGCCGGCGGTGAACTGCGCCAGCCCGAAGGCGTTGTCGTCGCCGGTCGCGACGACGATCCGGCCGTCGGACTGGAGGGCCACGCCCCGGGCCCTGGCCCCGAAGCCGGGGGTCGCCCGGCCGTCGCCGTCGAAGGCGGGGTCGAGGCTGCCGTCGGTGTTGTAGCGGGCGAGTGTGACGCCGCCGGGGCCGGTCCCGGCGACGACCACCCGGCCGTCGGGCTGGAGGGCCAGGTCGGCGGCCGCGGCGAAGGTGCCGCCCGGGAAGGTGGTGACGGCCTTGCCGTCGCCGTCGAAGGCCGGGTCCAGGGAGCCGTTGGCGTTCCAACGGACCACGACCCAGCTCGCGAGGCTCTGGCCGGCCGCCACGATCCGGCCGTCGGGCTGCACGGCCACGCTCAGGGCGGTCTCGATCGCGTCCGGGTCGATGTCGGTGACCGCCCTGCCGCCGGTGCCGAAGGTCGGGTCGAGGCTGCCGTCCGGGTTGTAGCGGGCGGCCACCCAGTCGCCGTAGTCGGCGATCGAGGTGGACCCGCCGACCGCGATGATCTTTCCGTCGGGTTGCAGGGCCAGGGCCCTGGCCTCGTCGTTGTTGAAGTCGAAGTCGGTGTTGACGATCCCGTCGCCGCCGAAGGTGGTGTCCAGGCTGCCGTCGGCGTTGTAGCGCACCAGCACGAAGTCGCCGCTGGTCTCGTCGAAGTAGCCGTCGCCCACCGTGATGATCTTGCCGTCGGGCTGGACGGCCATGCCCGAGACGTTCTCGTAGCCGGTCACGTCCGTGACGACCTTGCCGTCGCCGCTGAAGCCCGGGTCCAGATCGCCGGGAGCGGCCGCTGCCGCCGTGGGCAGGCCGAGTACGAGCGCCAGGGCGGCGGCACCGGCGGCGCCGGCGCGCCCGGCCCGGCGCCGTGGGGAGTGCTGGGGCATGCGCGAACCACTTCCGTCCGTCGGTTCCTCGGGTCCCCCAGCTTTCGGGGACACCGGGCCGGGCCGGGGCCGCGGCGGGCCGGGGGTGCGCCCACTGGACCGCCGTGTTCCACCCCCAGGAGTGACGGACCGGTCATCCGGACAGCCCGCCGCAGCGGCCGGCGCACCCGGACGGCCAGCCGGCTCGGCCGACGGGCGGCCCGCGGCGCCCGCACCACCGGCCGGCCGGGGCCGGCGCGGCGGTGGCGGTGTTACCGGGAGGCCCACCAGGTGGAGGGCGCCGCGACGCTGTAGCCCAGGGACTCGTACAGCGGCCTGCCCAGCTTCGACGCGGTGAGTGTGAGCGGCAGGTGCGCGAGCGGGGCGAGGGAGCCGAGTATGACGGCCCGCCCCACGCCGCGGGACCGGAAGGACGAGGAGGTCGCGATCCAGTAGTGGCTGCCGACGCCCTCGTCCACCACGCTGACGCCCGCTCCCACAGGCACGCCCTCGTGCCGGGCCACGAACACGTCCACACCCGGCTGCTCGATCAGCGCCGCCGGGAACAGCTCGCCCGGGCGATGGGGCTCGAACCCGCCCAGCTCGAAACCCTCGATCACGATCCGCTCGGCGGCCTGGAGGTCATCGGGCCGCGCCACCCGGGTCACCTCCAGCGCCGGTTCGGAGGAGGCCGGCCCGGGCTGCCGCAGCATGACGGGCATCTGCCAGCTGCGCAGGTCCAGGTGGCCCAGATCGGTCGAGCTGAACGGATCCTCGACGTTCACCGAGCCCGCGGCCCGGCGCACCAGCTCGGCCACCTCGGCCACCTCGTCCGGCTGGAGGACCGGCTCCTGGATGAGGACGCGCAGACCGGCGCGCGCATCGCCGTCGACCGCGAGGAACCCGGCGCGGCGGATGACCGCATGCCCCCGGCTCCGGCCGGTCGCGGCCCAGAAGGCGGCGGAGTTGCGGGCCTGCCGCAGGGGCGCATCGGCCAAGGTCAGGACCGGCGGCTGAGCTGCCGACGTTGATCTTGTTGTCATCGCCCCACGGTAGTGCCCAACTCCCCGCCGCCCCAGGCATTTTCGCCGCGTCCCCACCGGTGCTCGAGCGCCCCGCGCGTACCTCGTGCCCTGGGCTCAGGCTGCGCGCCGGGATCCCGGCGGGTCAGCAGCTGATGGTGCCCCTGCGCAGGGCGTGGCCGCCGTCGTTGGCGTCGTCGGACCAGTAGACGGGCTTGGAGCCGGCCACGCACTCGTCGGCGCCGGCGAGGGAGAAGCCCTCGTTGTTGTAGTTCGGCATGCCGGACGGGCGGTTGTAGACGGCGGTGGTGGCGAAGGCGCCGCCGGTGCCGATCTTCAGGGTGCGGTGCTGGCCGTCGCAGGTGTCGTCGCAGACCGCCCACAGCCGCGCAGCCTGGGGCTCCCACTGCAGCTCCATCACGCCGGACAGCCCGCTGCTGAAGGAGGCCACGCGGGTGTACGAACCGGAGTCGGCCAGGACGTAGCCGTAGACCATGCCGGTGCCCTCGACGCCGACGAAGAACACGCCGCCGCCGTGCCCGGCGTAGCGGGCCGGGTCGTAGGCGGCGCCGGTCGAGGCGTCCTTGAACCCGGCGCCGGTCAGCGCGGTGTCCGGGACCCAGGTGATCCCTTCGAGGCCGAGGTTGGAGCCGGTCGAGGGCAGGTCCGCGGTGAGGTTCCACTCCTTGGCGGCGGTCAGCGACGAGCCCGAGCCGCCGACGTCGTACTTGAGCACCGACAGCCGGCTGGTGCCGGAGGCGTCGCCGTTGCGCTCGCTGGCGACGAACGCCCCGCCGGCCGAACCGGCACCGGTCAGGGTGACGCCCTCGCTGTCGGGGCTGCCGGAGCCGCCGGGGAAGCGCAGGGCCTTGCCGGAGGACCAGCCGTTGGCGGTGTCGGGCTTCCAGCCACCGGACCCGTCACGGACCAGGCGCCACAGCTTGCCGCTGTTCTGCGCGCCCCACAGGACGTTGCCCTCCTGGAAGAGGCCGCTGAGGTCCTGGCCGAACACGTTGGAGCCGTCCGCGGTGGTCACGCCGCTCCCGCCGGGCCATGCGACCGGCGTCGTCGAGCCGCCGCCGGTGCCGCAGCTGTTGGCGCCGCCCAGGGTGGGCGTGGCCACCTGCTTGAAGGCGCCGGTACCGTCCGCGCAGCGGGACCACGACGCATCGGAGTGGTCGCTCCAGGCGAAGCCGTCGACCAGGGTCTTGCCGTCGGCCAGGTAGAGACGGGCCTCGTCGTCCGAGCCCAGCCCGAACTTCCCGCTGACGTCGAAGGCCCGGAAGGCGCCCGGCGCCAGCCTGGTCCCCGAGGCGATCTTGTAGGAGTGGCTGTTGTCGTCGTCCTTGAGGATCCAGCCCGAGACGTCGACCGTGGCGGTGCCCGTGTTGTAGAGCTCGATCGAGTCGTTGACGTCGCCGGTCGTGACGACCTCGTTCACGCGGACCTCGTCCGCCGCGGCCGCGTGGGCGGCGGGTACGCCGGTCAGCGCGCCCGCGACGAGGAGTGGAGCGGCCACGAGGAGCCGGGAAAGGGAACGACGCCGACGGCGAGCGGTCGATACGGTCACTGGTGTCCATCCTGGAGTTGTCGGAAGCGAAGCAGCCGGCCCGACGGTCCCGGACCCGGCCGAACAGGACTCCGCCACCCAGGAGGACGCCTCGAGAACGGCCGGCGAACTCCCCGCCCGACCACCGGGGCCCGACGGCCCGGACCCGGGGCCGGCTTCCGGACGGCCTCCCCGGTCCCTTAACGTCTCGGCCATGGACGGGCAGTGGGCGGTGGTCGTGGGGGCGGGTCTGGGAGCGAGCGGAGCCGTAGTCGGCGCGCTGGTGTCCTGGCTGGTGGCGCGGATGCAGGCGCGCACTCAACTGGACACGGCCCGGCTCGCGTACGCGGCGCAGCGCGAGAGCGAGACCGTCACGCGCAAGCGGGCCGCGTACGCGGATCTCATCCTGTCCGTCGACACCACCCGGCGGCAGATGCGGAAGGTGCGCCCATCAGGCGCTCATCGACGACGCGGACGAATGGCTCGCGGGCGAGCTGGCCCAGGAGGCTCGGCCTGCCCGGGACACCGAGCGGTACCGGTCGACCACCGGGGCACTCCAGGCCCGGATGATGGCCTTCGCCGACAGCGCCTACGGCCGGCTGTACCGCCCGGAGCGGGTCGACGGCTGAACGACCGCGCAGGTGCTGCACGGCCGTTGTACCCGCCCCCCAACGCCCCTGGCCGATTTCGCCGGGACGGTCACGTCCATCGAGGCCGGAGGGGCGGCGGTCATGGCCGCGTGGCAGGGGAGTCGCGAGGTTCTGGACGGCTCACCACGGGCCGGGGCCCGCCCGCCGGGATCGGCGGGCGGGCGCTGGTGGTTGCTCCGGGCGGCCGGGTGGCCGCGCGGGCTCAGATCATGGTCTTGTAGATGTTCCAGCCGGTGCCGAACTTCACCCGGGGGGCGAAGGTGGCGGTGCCGGCGTTGCCCGTGGCGGTGTACAGGTACATCACGCCGTCCGGGAGGCGGGCGAGCACGTCGCCCTTGCTGTCGCCGTTGATGTCACCCGGCACGACCAGCGCGTCGTAGATGTTCCAGCCGGTGGCGACCTGCTCCCGGGCGGCGAACGGCGCGGTGGACGTGCCGGTGCCCTTGTAGAGGAAGAGGCGGCCGGTGGTGTCGCGGGCGAGCAGGTCGGGCCGCCCGTCGCCGGAGTAGTCGCCGGAGCCGACGAGCGAGTTGTACGTGTTCCAGCCGGTGCCGACCTTGATGCGCGCGCCGAGCTTCGTGTACACCGCCCCGTCGCCGGGGTGCAGCCACAGGACCCCGGCGGAGTCACGGCTGAGCAGGTCGCCCTTGCCGTCACCCGTGAGGTCGCCGGGGCCGGCCATCATGGTGTAGTTCCACGCCGAACTGACCTTGCTGCCGCGGATGTACAGGTCGCTGCCGATGTTCTGCACGTAGGCGGCGTGGTTGTGGCTGTTGAGCGCGGTGGCGTACGTGGTGCGGGACCCGGGCGTCTCGCTGCCGGCGTTGACCGGCGGCGAGAGGTAGTCGCCGTTGGCCAGGGCGTACCACTTGGCCATGAGGTTGTCGGCCTTCTGGGTCATGAGGTTCTGACCCTTGCCGTAGAGCTGGGTGGTGCCCGCGCCGACGATGAAGCGGTTCTCCTCGTAGCCGTCGCCGAAGTACTCGGGTGCGGCGAACTTGCCGCCGCCGATCGACTTGAACCAGTACTGGACGCCGGCCTTGTTGCGGGCGAGCAGGTCGCTCTTGCCGTCGCCGTTGCCGTCGTCCGAGCCGGTGATCATGTTGTACGTGTTCCAGCCGGTGCCGACCTTGACGGCAGGCTTGAGCGGGGCGGTGGCGCTGCCGGCTCCCTTGTGGAACCACAGGTCGCCGTTCAGGGTGCGGGTGACCACGTCGCCGATGCCGTCGCCGTCGACGTCGTTGGCGCCGACGATCTGGTCGTAGATTCCCCAGCCGGAGCCGACCTTGACCCGTGAGTTGAACGGCCTGCTGACGTTCCCGGTCCCCGTGTACAGCCACAGCCCCCCGGCGTGGTCGCGGGCCAGCAGGTCGGGACGGCGGTCGCCGGTCACGTCACCGGTGGCGATGACCCGGTTGTAGGCCTGCCAGCCGGTGCCGGACCACTTGGGCGCGGACGCGCTCTTCACGCCCGCCTCGTAGAGCGTGATGACACCGTCGAACGTGAGCGAGAGCAGCTCGGGCTGGGTCGTCCCGCCCACGTCGCCCACCGGCAGCAGGTCCTTGAACGCGGACTCGGGGTCGTCCTTGGGGATGGTGTACTCGCTCCAGGTGTGGAGCGAGGACAGGTAGACGGCTGTGACCTGGTCGTACTCCACGGTGATCAGGTCACTTTGGCCGTCGCCGTCGACGTCGTGCCGCAGCTTGGCGGCGGTGGTCACCCGCGCCGACGGTGGGACGAGACGCGGCATGACGACGGTCGGGTGCCCGCCGGCGCGACGCGGCACGGTGTCGGAGACCGCCCCCGGCACCGGGGCGGTCGTGGGCGGCGCGACGGCGGTACCCGGCGCGCGGTGCAGCGGGGCGGCAGTGCTCGGGGCGGCGCACAGAGCGCCGGCCGCCAGGGCGAGTACGCTCCCGGCGGCCAGCGCACGCAGTCGCCCGCGGTGTGGTGTAGTCAAGATCCCCCCTGAGGATCGAGCCTGCGGGGCACGCCCGGGCAGCGTCCTGCGCATGCCCGAAACCACGCGTCGGCACGTGAACCGTCCCCCGCTTCCGTCCGTGCAGACTACGCGGTGCCACTGACAACCGACGCTCGAAATCTGGGGAGTTGGGGCGCGACCCCGCTTGAGGGGATCGGCCTAGCGGCGCCTGGTGCACAGGGCCGCGTCCACCGCCGCCTGGAGGTGGCGGAGGCTGTCGCCTTCGGCGGCCCAGGTCGTGGTGTAGACGGTCACGGTCCCGCGGCCCGCCGTGGCGCGGCCGCCGCCCACCGAGTTGCCGGGCAGGTCGCCGCCGTGGCCCCAGTAGACGCCGCCGCAGCTGAGCGGGATCGAGGCGAGGCCGTAGCCGTAGCGGCTGCCCGCCGGGTAGACGTCCCGTCCGCCGATCGCGGTGGTGTCCCGGGTCATCTGGTGCAGGGCCCAGTGGGGCAGGAGGCGGCCGCCGAACAGTCCGTCCCAGAAGGCGTTGAGGTCCTTCGGCGTGGAGACCAGGCCGCCGGACGCGCCGAACTCGTAACCGGGGAGCTCGGTCACGTCCACCCGGCCGGCCTCCGGGGCGGCCGGGTGGATGCCGTAGTTGCGGGCGTGCGGTCCGCGCAGCGACAGCTCGCCCGGTGCGGGCCAGTAGGTGTCGTCCAGGTGCAGCGGGCGCAGGATCGTGTGCTCGATGTACGCGCGGAAGCCGACCCCGGACACCTTGTCGATCACCATGCCGAGTGCCAGGTAGTTGGTGTTGGAGTAGCCCCAGTCGCTGCCGGGATCGAAGACCGGCTTCTCCGCGAGCGCGAGGGCCAGGTACTCCTCCGACGTGCCGGGCCGGGTCCAGTCGACCAGCGCGGTGTACTCCGGCAGACCGCTGGTCTGCTTGAGCAACTGCCGGACGGTGATGCGCCGTCCGGCCAGCTGCGGCACGTAGCGGCCGGCGTTGTCGTCGAGGCGGATCCGCCCGTCAGCCACCAGGCGCATGACGGCCGTCGCGGTGAACGCCTTGGTGTCGCTGGCCAGCCGGATCCGCCCCCGTTCGTCGACCATGGCCCGTCCCGTCTCCCGGTCCGCGACCCCGGCCGTACGCGTCGCCCTGCCGTCGTACGCCAGCGCGCCCGGGACGCCGTCGCTGTTCACGAGCAGGTCCAGCTGCCGCTGCACCGGGTCGACCGGCCGGGCCACCGCCTCGGGGACGGATACCCCGATGACTGCCGTGGCGAGCAGAACCGCGGTGGCGATTGACGTGCGGTGCATGAGCTTTCCCCCTGATCACAGGCCGGTCGGGCCGACCGGTCGCTTGACGACGACTCTGCCAAGACGCCGACCCGAGATCATTGCGCCCGGCCCCCGAAGAGGAAGGCGGGCACCCCCCTTGACACATCACGGCCCGTCAGGTTCGCCCCCGCGCACCGGAGCACCGGCAGGATCGGCCGCGCGGGGTCCTGCCGGGTGCCGACCACGGGGCAGCTCCACCGCGATGGTGGTCGGGCCCCCGACCGGACTGCTGACGTGGAAGGTGCCGTCCACCGCGCCGACCCGTTTGGCAAGCCCGCGCAGGCCGCTGCCGGCGGAGGTGTCGGCGCCGCCGATCCCGTCGTCGGTGATGTGCACGCGCAGCATTCTCCGGACCTGTTCGACGGTGATGTCCACGCGGGTCGCGCGGGCGTGCTTGGTGACGTTGGTGAGCGCCTCGGAGACCACGAAATAGGCGACCGACTCCACGGCGGGCGCCGCTCGCCCCTCCAGGTCGACCCGCAGCCGTACCGGGACCGGTACCCGGGCGGCCAGCCCGGACAACGCCGCGTCCAGCCCGCGGTCTTCGAGTACGGCCGGGTGCAGGCCGCGTACCAGGTCGTTGAGTTCGGCGATGGCCTCCTTCGCCTCGCGGTGCGCCTCGCCGATCACGGTCCGGGCCTCCTCCGGCAGGTCGGTGAGCGTGGCCTTGGCCAGGCCCAGGTTGACCGCGAGGGAGACCAGGCGCTGCTGGGTGCCGTCGTGCAGGTCGCGTTCGATGCGGCGGCGTTCGGAGTCGACGGCGTCGATCAGGTCGGTGCGGCTCTCGGACAGGCGCTCGACACGCTGCTGGAGCCGCTGGGAGCGGCTGGTCCCGAGCAGCGCGACCGCGATCCGGCTCTCGGCGCGGGTCACCGCCCCGGTCAGCCAGGGTGCGGAGCACAGCAGCAGCACGCCGGCCGCCGTGTAGTACACCACCTGGGTCGAGTAGTCGAAATGATCGAGGCGAACCGGGGCCGGCAGCGTCCAGGCCCAGCCGTTGACGGTCGTACCGACCAGGCCCCCGACCCACGCGGCGAGCACCCCCAGCTCCACCACGGCCAGCAGCGGACCGGCGAGCAGGTGGTAGCCGGCCTGCCGCCAGGTCGTGGCCGCGGACAGCCACCGCAGAGCGCGCCTCGGCCACCGCTGCTCGCGCCCGGCCGGCGGCCGCAGGACCTCCACTCCCAGCAGTACGCGGTAACGGCGCCGCTGCACGGCGGTGAGCACGGGGACTCCGAGCAGGAGCAGCGCGAACGGGAGCGGGACCCACGGCCACGCCCTCGACGTCACGGCACTCGCCAGCCAGCTCCACAACGGCACCAGCGCAAGGTGCAGTGGAATCCCGGCCGCCAGGAAACCGGTGTCCCGCCGGACCCGAACAACTCTGCGCCGCAGCGCCCGGGAGATCTTCATGCCCTGACGGTAAGGCGCCACGCAAGGGCCGTGCCATGCACCGTGCCTCCGCATCGACGGTGAACCTGGCACCACCCCCGGAACCGCCTGGACATGAGCGCCGCCGAATCCCCCGGGAGCGGCCGGGGAACCTGCAGAACTGCGACCGCACGGATCTGCGGGTGGAATTGCCTGGTCCGGTCCCGGCGCGACGGGTTGGATCGGAAGCCTCGGGTCTGGTCAGGAGACCGGCTGGTGGCAGACGGGGCGCGGTGTCGCACGATCGGCGACCTGAGGTGATCCGAGGAACCGAACTCCGCAGAACTGGGGGCAGCACGTGCTGCGAGCTGGACCGACGACTTCCATCCTGACGGCCGGGGCGGTGACGGCCGTGCTGGCGGGGCTCACGCCGGCGACCGCGTTCGCGGCCGAGGAGCCGCTCGGGAGGTTCGGGCGGCAGCAGCAACTGCGCTGGGAGCGTTGCGCGTCCGACGAGCCGGCATCGTTGCAGTGCACGGTGGTGAAGGTGCCGCTGGATTACGGCCGTCCGGACGGCAGGACCATCGGGATAGCGGTGTCGCGGATGAAGGCCGCCAGCGCTACGAAGCGGCGCGGTGTCCTGCTCATGAACCCCGGCGGTCCGGGAGGGCCGGGGCTGACCATGCCGGCCGGGATGGCGCCGCTGCTGGCGCCGGCGGTACGCGAGCGCTTCGACCTGATCGGCGTCGGACGCAGCGCGCCGGTCCACTGTGGTCTCGCGCCGGACGAGCAGGTCCTCAACCACCCCTACTCCGCACGGACGTTCGGACAGGACGTGGACCGGGCCCGGAGCGTGGCGGACAAATGCCGGGCCAAGTCCGGCGCACTGCTGCCGCACATCACCACCCGGAACACGGCGCGGGACATGGACGTGGTCCGGGCCGCGCTGGGCGAGCGGAAGATCTCCTACCTGGGGCACTCGTACGGCACGTACCTGGGTGCCGTCTACAGCCAGATGTTCCCCCGCCGGACGGACCGCTTCGTGCTCGACAGCGCACTGGACCCGGCGCTGGTCTGGCGCGGTGTGCTGCGCGGGGCGACCGGAGCCGCCGAACTCGCCTTCACCCGCTGGACGCAGTGGGCTGCGGCCCGCCATGCGACCTACGGGCTGGGTGCGACCCCGCAGGCGGTGCGCGCGGCGTTCTGGGATCTGGTCGCGCGTGCCGACCGCACGCCGATCGTGCTGGACGGCCAGCCCTTCGACGGCGACGCGATCCGGGCGCAGTACCGGGCCTTCGTGCAGGTCGAGGCCGTTACGCCTTTCATCGTGGCGCTCAGGGCCGCGGCGGCGGGCACCCCGGCGCTGACCGGTGCGGGCACGGCCGTGCCCACGCCACCCGAGCCGGCAGAGGGAGCGCCGGACGTCGACAACGCCGTGTCCGCCGCCTGGGCCGTTCTGTGCGGCGAGGGCCGGCACTGGCCGCGTGATCCCGAGCGGTACCGCCGCGACGCGATCCGCGACCGCGCAGCCCGCCCGCTGGCGGGCGACTTCGGCGCCAACGTCCAGCCCTGTGCGTTCTGGAAGTCCGCTCCGCGTGAGAAGGCCACGGTGGTGGACAACGACGTCGACGCGCTGATCGTGCAGAACGAATGGGATCCCCAGACTCCACGGGAGATGGCCAAGGGCATGCGGCGAGCTCTGCACGGCGCCCGCATGATCACGGTCGCGGGCGGTGAGGGCCACGGAGTGCTGGTGAGCGGCCGCCCGTCGTGCGCCGACGCCGACGTCACCCGCTACCTGACGACGGGCCGGCTCCCCGCGAAGGACCGCACCTGCAGCTGACGTGCCGCCGCGACGCCCAGTCGCCGTCCTCGGAAGTGGGGGGCGTTGGTCCCACCAGGTTGGTTGCGAAGGTCCTGAAGCGGCTCTGAACTGGCCTTTTGTTGTGGTCGTGATCGGGTGGCCGGGGTGTTGGGCCAGTCGTTACACAACGGAGGGGTGTCCTACGGACGGGGTCCGTAGCGTCGTGGGTGTCAAAGCCGCAGATGCGGCGTAATTGAACGGAATCCGTCTCAGATCGGATCTGGTTTCTAGGAGAACCTTCGATGCGTACTTCTTCGCGTTCTTGCCGTCTGGCCGTGGTCACGGCCGGTGCTGTTGTCGCTCTGGCCGCCTCCGCGGTGGCTTCCTTCGCCGCCGTGAACCCTGCTCCGGCGGATGCGGGCAGCGGCCGTGTCGAGGCACGGCAGGTCCTGGACATCGGCGACGCGCCGGGCGGCCAGACGGAGACCGGTCACCACGCTGTCGGTGGATGGCAGGCGAAGGACCTGGTCCACCTCGGTGACGGGTGGACCGCGAGCATCGACTTCAACGCCTCCGCCCGGACCGCGCGCGCCGACATCGCCCGCCACGGCGCCGTCAAGGCCAACCTGAAGGCGAACGGCCACATCGCCACCGTGAAGCTCGGCACCACCACCTTCACCCTCACCCCCGGCGGGATGGTCTACAAGACCACCGCCGCCGCGTCCACGTCCCCGCTGCCGGGCGGCTGGCAGTCCAAGGGCGTCACCAGCCTCGGCGGCGGCTGGACGGCGAAGGTCTCCGTCAACGCCTCCTCGCAGACCGTCCGGGCGGAGATCGCGCGCGGCCCGGTCTTCAAGGGCACGCTCGAGGCCCACGGGAAGAGCGCGAGCACCACGATCGACGGCCGCACCTTCGTCCTCTCCACCACCGGGACCGTCAGCAAGGCCAGCGCCTCCTGACACCGCCCCGCCGGCTGCCCCGGGCGCGGCGGCCGGCGAGCGCCGGGACCGGCCGTCAGCGTGCGCACCAAAGTCGCAGGAGCCGCCGGGCAGCCGAGTCCGGCGGCGCCCGTGTGTCTCGTGTACCCGGGGGCCGTGCCGGGCAGCCCTCTACTCCTGATTGCGCAGAACACCCGATGTCTCCTCCCACGCAAGCCACCCGGTTCGCCCGCCGACTTCTGCCGCTCGCCGCGATCCTCCTGGCCATCGCCGTCGGTGCCGGCCTGTACGTCAACGAGCGGGAGGTCCGCGGCCGGACGTACAGCACCGGAGCGCGCCAGGACGGCGGCGTCACCGTCGACGCCGCCATCCAGAAGGTCGACCCGGTCACCCGGGAGATGACCCTGCGGGTGCTGGTCCAGCCCCAGGGCCGGCTCCGCGCCGCAGGTGACCCCTTCACTCCGGCCGTTGACCTGCGGGTGACCAGCTCCTCCCTGATCCAGGGCGACTTCCGCCTCAAAGCCGGCCAGCAGGTCTCCTACCAGGACATGAAGGTCTCCCTCAGCGGTGCGACGGTCTCCGACTACCCCTTCGACGAGTACGCCACGAACATCGGCTTCACCGCGCGCGCCGGGAACCAGGACACACCGGTACCGGTCCTGTTCGCGCTGCGCGACGAGGACGCCGCGTTCAAGCCCTCGGTGACCAAGAAGTACGCCGAGCCGTCCTTCACGGGCTTCGATCTGGCCATCACGCGCTCGCGGGGCACGTTCGTTCTCATCTGGTTCATGACGGCGGTCATGTGGGGCCTGGCCCTGGCCGTCCTGGGCGCGACCTGGGTGATCATCAGCCAGCGGCGCGGGCTGGTGTGGCCGGCGATGGGCTGGATGGCCGCCACGCTCTTCGCGCTCGCGGGCTTCCGCGGTACGGCCCCGGGAGGTCCACCGATGGGCTCCCTCCTGGACTACACGTCCTTCCTGTGGGCCGAGGCGATCATCTCCGCCTGCCTGATCGCGGTCGCGGCCAGCGGCATCCACAGCGAGACGCAGCCGGCCGACGAAGCAGTGGACGACGATCCGGAGGCGGCCGCAGCGACACGTCCGCGGGCGCCGCGACTCGATTGAGGCGCCCCCACGCGGGACGGGGCCCGGTGCGCGCGCACCGGGCCCCGCCTCCTACCGGTCGTACTACTGCGAGCGGGAGCGGAGTTCCCGCTCCAGCCGGTCCACCGTGCGCTCGAAGGCGCCCGGTGAGACCAGGGCGATCGGGGACCGGCGGGACAGGAGTGTCCAGGCCGCGGTCCCGTCCCTGCGGACGATCCACAGGACGTCGCCCCTGACCGTCCCCCGGCTCCAGGCGTGCAGGGGCCGGGTTTCCACGCCCTCCACCTCGTGCCAGGGGATGACGGTGACGCGGGGGGTGATCACCTTGACCCCCGCGTCACCCACGTAGATCCCGATCCGGGTGAGCCGCCAGAGCAGGGTCCAGAGCCTGAGGAGCACGAGCGCCGCGAGCGGCATGATCACGTACCCCCAGGGCCCCGGCCGGTGGTGGAACGCCATGACGACGGGCACCACCAGGCACCCCACGGGGATCGCCAGGAAGGGCAGGAAGAACACCCGCAGGACGATCGCCGCGGGGTCGCGGTCCGCACGCTCCCACTGCTCAGAAGGCATCTAGAACATCCAATCCCACAGGTTGGAGAGGTGCCACGCGTTCGTGGTGTTGCTCTCGCCGAAATGGCCCTCGACGGGGAAGGGAATGTCGAGACCGAGGCCTGCCCCGACCTCGCCGAGGTGGACGTCGTTCCCCTTGCTGTCGCTTCCCCAGGAGTAGTCGCCGCCCCCGGTGACGCCTGCGCCGCCGCTGGCCCCGCACGTCTTGAACGGGCCGGAGAGGTCGTCGATCGTATCCGCGTCGCTGCCCTGCAGACCGATGCCGAGGCCGCCGCTCGGGGTGGCCACCAGGTTGGCGCCGGTGGCGTTGACTCCGGCGTGCCAGTCGTCGTCGATCTCCAGGCATCCCTGGGCGTGGAAGCCCCAGATGAAGCCGATGCCGATGTTCAGGCAGAGCCCCCCGGTCCACAGGCCCGACGGGTCGGAGCCGTTGAGCGGGTTGCCGCCGGTGTACCCGTACGCGCTGCGCGTGCTGCGCACCGCGGGGTCGACGGTGAGGAACTGCGCCGTCGCCGGGTCGTAGGAGCGGGCGCGGAGGTAGACCAGGCCGGTCTCCGCGTCCGTGTACTGGCCGGCGTACTGCAGCGGGGTCGACGCGGTCCCGGTGTGGCCGGTGACCGTGCCGTACGGGGTGTAGGCGTAGCTGCCGCCCACCGTGCCCGCCGCGTCGGTCAGGGCCCGGGTCGAGCCGAGCTGGTCGTGGAAGTACCACTGGCTGGCAGTGGCACCGATCTGCTCGACGGGGGTGTTCGCGGGACCGTAGAGGTAGCTGGTGGTCCCGTCGTAGAGCATGTTCGGCGTGTCCTGCCCGTCCCAGGCGAAGGCGGTGGTGGCGCCGGCGACGGTCTTCGAGGCGCGCAGGCCGGCGGCGTCGTAGCGGTAGCCGGCCGTGGT
Organism: Streptomyces sp. NPDC089919; assembly: GCF_040684615.1. Classification (NCBI taxonomy): domain Bacteria; kingdom Bacillati; phylum Actinomycetota; class Actinomycetes; order Kitasatosporales; family Streptomycetaceae; genus Streptomyces; species Streptomyces sp. NPDC089919. The sequence goes on along the minus strand of NZ_JBFBGK010000015.1, from coordinate 24,827 downwards.
CCCGCCGGTGGTGGCCGTGGTCAGGCGGTTGGCCTGGTCGTAGCCGTAGGTGGTGACCGCGCCGGCTCCGGTCGTGGTCCTGGTGCGGTTGCCCTGCGGGTCGTAGGTGTAGGTGGTCGCCCCGGAACCCGGGGTGCCGCAGGCCGGGGTGGCCGGTGCGGTGCCGGTGGTGGACCAGCACAGCTGGCCCGCCGCGTCGAAGACCTGCTTGACGGCGCCGACCAGGACCGGGTTGTCGGCCTTGTCGTAGTCGAAGCCGGTGGTGGTGGAACCGCTCGTGGTGCTCTTGATCTGGTCGTTCGCCGTGTAGCCGAAGGTCTGGGCGCCGCCCGGGACGCCGGTGGGCGTCTCGCCGCTCAGCTGGCCGACGAGGTCACGGGTGTAGGTCAGGTCGGCGAGGGTGGTGGTGCCCTTCTTCAGTGTGTCCGAGGTGCGCTGTCCGGCGTCGTTCCAGCCGGTGGTGGCGACGGTGCCGTTGGGGTAGGTGGTGGAGGTCCAGTGGCTGTCGGCGTCGTACCCGAAGATGGTGGACTTGCTGTTCCAGTCCTGGAGGGCGGACAGCCGGCCGGCCTTGTCGAAGGTACGGGTGGCCGTGCGGCCGGTGCCGCCGGGGTAGGTGAGGGTGGCCTGGTTGCCGCCGGCGTCGTAGGTGAAGGCGGTCACCGCCCCGGCGCCGTTGGTCAGGGTGAGCAGTTCGCCGAAGGTGTCGTAGGCGCGGGTGGTGGTGCCGGTGCCGTCGGTGGTCGCGGTCTTGCGGCCCGCCGGGTCGTAGGTGATCGCCGTGACGTTCGGCGTGGTGCCGTCCGAGTAGGAGATCGTGACCGGCTTGCCCGCCGGGTCGTAGGTGTAGGTGGTGACCCGGTTCTGCGGGTCGGTGCTGGTCGCGAGGTTGCCGGCGGCGTCGTACGTCATTTTGGTGACCCGGCCCGCCGGATCGGTGCGGGTGCTCTGGCGGCGCTGGCCGTCGTAGCCGTAGAGGGTTTCGGCGCCGGCGGCGTCGATGGTCTTGGCGATGGTCCCGTCACCGTTGTAGACGGTCTGCGTGGTGGTGGTGTCGGGGCGGGTGATGCTGGTCTTGCGGTCGAAGGCGTCGTAGCCGTTGACCGTGGTGTGGTGGTTGGCGTCGGTCGCCGAGACCATGTTGCCGTTGGCGTCGAAGACCGCCGAGGTCACGTGGCCCAGCGGGTCCACGGTCCGGTTCTTGTGGCCCCAGGCGTCGTATCCGAAGGTGGTGCAGCCCTTGGCGGGCGGGGTGCAGCCCACCGCGGTGCCGGCGGCCGTGCCGAGGGGCGAGACGGCCGAGGTCCGCAGGCCCCGGCCGGCGTCGTAGCCGTACAGGGTCTTGTCGCCCTCGGCGCCGGTGCTGCTGGTGACGTAGCCGTTCGCGTCATAGGTGACGAGGGTGGCGTTGCCGCGGGGGTCGACGGTGCGGGTGGCGTCCGCCGGGTGGGCGGGGTCCTCGTAGTACACGTTGCTGGTACGGGCGGGGAGCGTGCCGTCGGCCGGCGCCGCCGTGGTGCTGGTGAGCTGGCCGAATCCGCTGCCCGTGGCGGCGATGTGCCCGCTCTCGTCGTACCCGAAGTCGGTGCGCAGTCCGGCCGGGTCGACCGTGGTCAGCAGGTGGTCGGTGTCGTCGTAGACGTGGCTCGTGGTGAAGCCCCGGGAATCGCTCTCGGAGATCCGGTTGCCGTGGTCGTCGTAGGCGAACGTCTGCAGGTTGCCCTTGGGGTCGCTGGAGGACGTCATGCCCATGCTGATCGGGTCGTAGGTGTACGTCCAGGTCCCGGCGTCGGCGGTGCCGAAGCCGCGGGTCTCGGAGGTCAGCATGCCGCTCTGGTAGGTGTAGAGCGTCTTCTGGCCCGCCGGGTCGGTGGTCCGGGTCTGACCGGCCGTCAGGCCCGCCGCGGCGTCCGGACCGTACTCGAAGAGGGTGGTGCCGCCCACCGGGTCGGTCTGCTTGATCACGCGCTCGGCGGCGTCGTACACGTTGGTCGTGACCGGGGCCGGGGTCGCCGTGGAGCCGAACTGCACCGGCTTGCGCATCGTGGTCATCAGGTGCGCCGCGTCGTAGCCGTACGTGGCGTGGTCGTCGTCCCGCAGTGCCGGGGTCCGGGTGGTGCCCACGCCGTAGACGTCGGTGAGGTTGCCCGCCGCGTCGTAGCCGTAGGTCACCTTGCGGCCGGCCGAGTCGGACAGGGCCGTGATGTGGGTGCCGGTCCAGGTCAGCGTGTACGTGCGGCCGCCCGGGTCGGTGACGGTGGACAGCCGGCCGGAGCCGTCGTACGCCATGGTGGTGGCGTAGGCCGGGCCGGCTTTGCTGCCGGCCACGTCGGTCGCCGAGAGCACGTGCCCGGTGGCGGTGTCGAAGGTGAAGATCTCCTTGGACCTCCGGGTGAAGGTGTACGTGGAACCGGACTTGGTCAGCGTCGCGTTGTAGCGCGGCGCAGACGGCGCGTAGCTGCCGGCGGTGTTGACGAAGGTGACCTGGGAGCCGTCCTCCTGCTTGACCGTGACGTTCCCGGTCGGGCCGTCGGTGGTGGCCGAGAGGTTGTAGGAGTACGTCCACCCCCAGCCGAAGGGGCCGTTGACGGCCAGGGCCGCGTTCGGGCCGGCCGGGCTCGCCAGGGCGGAGGCGTAGGTGCGCGAGAAGTTCAGCGGCGCGCCGCGGCCCGGGGTGGTCAGGTCGGTGACGGTCTCACCGAAGTAGCCGGTACTGGTGTCCACCGGGTCGCCCGCGGTACGGCGCACGCAACCGCACTGGATCCAGGAGGGGTTGCTGCCCTTGGGGGCGTCCTTGATGCCGGGCGGACCGCCGATCGGCACGCCGGGGGAGCCGCCCTGCGGGATGAAGGCGACGGCGTCGTAGGCGACGTCGAAGTCGGCGTAGTTGATGTTGCCGGAGCCGGTGACCTCACTCTTGTTGGTGAGCTTGACGTTGCCGCCGTTCTGCATGGCGAAGGTGCCGATGGTGACCCACTGCTCGGATCCCCAGTCCTGGTTCACCCGGATCTTCCACGGGCTCACCCCGCCACCGGGGTTGATGGTGTAGACGACGTTCGTGGCGGAGGCCGCCGTCGACGGGAAGTGCAGCTTGATCTTGTAGTACTGCAGCTTGGGCAGGTTGGGCGTCCAGGTACCGGTGTTGACCAGGTCCGGGTTGGAGCCGTCCTCGGTGTGGGTGAACAGCACGTGTCCGCCGAAGCCGACGCCCAGCTGGTGGGTGTCGATGGCGCCGATCGGGTCACCCGCGGCGTTCGTCCCGTAGGTGTAGGTGAACGTGCCGCCCTGGGACCAGTTCGACGCTCCGCAGCCCGCCCGGTTCAGCGGCGGCTGGCTCTGCGACTCGTCCACGACGATCGGCGCGCCGTAGCCGGCGTTGCCCACCTTGTTCGCGTCGAGCGAGCAGGTCGGCGGGTGCGGGTGCGGGGCGACCACGGCCGGCTCGGACGAGCCCGCCGAGGCGGTGTACGCGCTGGTGGCGCAGGTGGTGGCGCAGTCGGGGACGAACGTCACCGGCGAGTGCCACCAGCACTGGAGGCTGGCCAGGGTGCAGTTCTTGGGGTTCTGGGCGCCCGTCGGGTCGCACTTGTTGTCGGCGGTGCAGAAGGAGCCGACCGGCGGGATCTGCAGCCAGGTCTTGCCGCCGTGGTAGTCGGGCCTGGCGTACGCCGGCTGGTTGAAGCGCAGGATGGGCTGGCCCATCCAGCCCATGATGCGCTCCTGGTACGGCCAGCTCGCCGGGTGCGAGGCGTCCGCGTAGGAGGTGCGCAGGTACGGGGCGCGGGTCGGCGGGTAGTCCGGGTTGGCCGGGTTGTTGGCCCAGCCCAGGCCCCAGGTGCCGTCCGGGCCGGTGCAGGTGGGGCTCGGGACGCAGCCCGTGGTGTTGCCGAAGGCGGCGGTGGGCTGGATGCCGGAGTTGTAGGCCCAGGCGGCCAGGTACCAGTTCTCCAGGTAGCGGGGGTTGCCGCCGTTCACGGTGATGCCCGCGTCGTAGAGCTGGTTCCAGGTCTTCTCCAGGATCACCAGGCCCGCGGAGACGTTCTCCTGGTAGTCGACGGCGATCTTCGTCTGGCCGTTCACCGAGTAGGCGGTGTCGCCCTTGGACATGCCGCTGGTGATCTGCCCCAGACCGTAGCCGCAGTCACCCTTGGCGTAGTCCATGTGCGTGATCGAGCCGCCGGCGCCGTAGTAGTCGCCGACGAGGGCGCCGCCCGCGATACCGGGCAGGGCGTGCCAGGAGGCCTGGCTGTAGTTGCTCTCCTGCGCGACGATCGCCTGGTAGAGCGAGCGGGGCACCGAGTCGAAGGTGTCCCCGGCCGGGTGCTTGAGAGCCACCCTGCCGAAGTCGCCGTTGGGCGCGTACGCCGCCAGGCCCAGGTTCGCGTAGCCGGCCGGGCGCGTGTAGGAGGAGCCCGTCAGCAGGCCCTGCTCGGCCATCTCGACCGCCCAGGACACCTGCGCCGTACCGGGCTGCATGACCTGCCGGTTCTCGGCCAGCCGGTCCACCGCGCACTTCGGAGTGGTCTGGGCCGCCGCCACCGCCGAGGGCGCGGACTGCTTCGTCCACGGCGTGCCGGAGCCGGAGAGCGCGCTCGGGGCGGCGCCCAGGGACGTGCTCCGCTGCGGGGGCGGGGTGACCGGCCGGCTCAGCGGGGTGGGCAGCGTGGTGACCGCGCCCTTGGCGGACTTCGCTGCCGGGCGCTTCAGGAGCCGGCCGTCCTTGGTGGCCAGCACCAGGGGCGCGTCCGGGGTGGTCCGCTCGCCGTCGCCGATCACGGCGCCGCCGTCCAGGGAGACCGCGGTGACCCCGTTCGGCAGGCCCTTGGAGGTGACCCGGGTGATCCCGGAGCCGGCTGCGACGTCGCTGGCACCCACCGCGATGGAGTGGCCCGCGCGGCCCTGCATCAGGCGCAGCGACCGCTGGGAGCCGTGCCCGACGGAGGTGACCTTGCCGGAGCGCAACCGCATCAGCCTCGAGGGCTCGGCGCGCTCGGACTGCACTGCGAAGTCCACCGTCCCGGCGGCGGCGGGCCGCAGGTCGTAGGCGTGGCCGTCGACCTCGGCGAGCACCTTGGGCACGGCGGAGCCCGCCGCGGGCGCGGGGATGCGGACGAGTGCGGCGCCCAGCACGCCGACCGGGCCGTCGGGGGTGGGGACCACGGAGGTCACCTGCCCCTGCACGGTGACCGTGCTGCGGATCCTTCCGGTGGGCAGGGCCACCGAGAGGACCTGCGTACTGCGCTGGTTCTGGCCGGGGTTGACGACGAACGTCGCGTCCGTGCCGAGCCCGCAGCCGGGGGAGTGGTACTTGAAGGCCACGCCGGTGGCGACCGGCCTGACCGCGCCGTTCTCGAGGTCCACCGAGTAGGCGAAGGCGCCGTGGTCACGGGCCTCGGCCCGGTTGACGGCGGAGGCCGGCAGAACGGTCAGCGCCGCGAAGCGCCCGTCCCCCGACACGCACTGGTAGCCGGTCCACGAAGCATCGTCGATGCCTCCCGGCCGCACGACCGCCACCTCACGCCAGGCGTAGCCACCCGCTCCGGTACCCACCGCCAGGTGGTAACCCGCGCTGTCACCCCACCCGTTGACCAGCACGTCCGCGGCCGGACCGGCCGACTCGGCGGGCCCCTGCCCACCGGGCGCCGGCACGGCCGCGGCCGCGGCCCGCGAGGACGCGGCCGCCGGGACCGGTGCGGCCGCCAGCAGGGACAGGGCCAGCAGGGCCGTCCCTGGTACTCCCAGTTTCGGCCATCTGTATCGCGACACGAAAACCCCCTGAAACGGGGCGCGCCGTGTGCGCGCCCCGGACACACCGCGCTGGATCCGCCAGCGCGGCCGAAACCCCGGCCGGTCCGGCCGGCTGGAGCGCCGGACCGGCCGGGAAACATGGACGGCCGCCGGGCCGTGACCGCGCCGGGCCGAGGGAAGCCGGCGGCGCCGGCCACGGGGCGCGCGCGGGCTCAGGACGGGACGGGGCTCACCGATCGACCTCGCTCACGGGGCGGTTCGGCGCCGTGCGCGTGCGGACCCGGTGCGAGGAGCGGTCGCCGAGGGCGGCCGGACGCGGCCGTGGCGGGCACGGCGGCAGGGCGTAGACGCATGTGGGGGTCCCGGAGAGGTGTCGAGGCGGCGGCGCTCCGTCGGACGGTGTCCTGCGGCAGGTGTCGCGCTGGACGGCGCCGACAGGAAGCTAACGGCCCGGACGGGCCGTCCCGTCGTCCCGGCCATCCCGTCCCACCGTCCCGCAGCCGGGACGGGATGCCGCCCGACCCGCACAGGGGGTCTTCGCGGGGGTCCGGCGGGGGAAGGACTACCGGGACGTCGACGGCCCGCCGGAAAGGGACTCATGAAGACTTCGAACGCGGTGCCCAGGGCGGGTTCGGGGATACCGCTGCTCGGTCACCTGTGGCCGCTGCTGCGCGACCCGCTCGGGTTCCTGACCGGCCCCGCGGCCACCGGCGGCGTGGTGGAGATCGGGATCGGGCCCGGCCGGCTGGTCCTGGTCCGCGATCTCGAACTCACGCGTCAGGTGCTCCGCGACGACCGCACCTTCGACAAGGGCGGGCCGCTCTACCACCGGATCCGGGAGATCCTCGGCAGCGGTCTGGTCAACTGTCCACACGGCACCCACCGGCGGCAACGGAGGCTGGTCCAGCCCGCCTTCCGCGCCGCGAGCCTCGCCGACTACGCGCAGGCGGTGACCGGCCGGGCGGCCGCGATGACCACGTCCTGGCAGCACGGACAGGTCGTGGACGTGCGGACCGAGGCGATGACGCTGACGTCCGAGGTGCTGACGACGACGCTGTTCTCCGACAGCCTGCCGGCCCCGCTGCGCAGCCGGCTGCTCGACGACATCACCACCATCGGTGACGGCATCTACCGGCGCATGCTCATGCCGCCCCCGCTCGACCGGCTGCCCACCCCCGGCAACCGCGCCTACGACCGGGCGCGCATCCGTCTGCGGGCCGCGATCGAAGCGGTCATCGAGGAACGACGCGCCGCCCCGTCCGGCCCGGCCGACCTGCTCTCCGCCCTGCTGGCGGCCCGTGACGGCGAGCCCGGCGCCGACGGTGCCGCAGGGCCGGACGGCGGGGGCCTGACGGACGGTGAGATCAACGACACGATCCTGGCGTTCTTCCTCGCCGGGACCGAGACGACGGCGACCACGCTGGCCTGGGCCCTCCACCTCCTCGCCGAACACCCCGCCGTCGAGGAGCGGCTGCACCGCGAGGTGGACGGGGTGCTGGCCGGTAGGGCCGCGACCCACGCCGACCTGGCCGGACTGGGACTGACCGGCCAGGTGGTCCTGGAGGCGCTGCGGCTGTACCCGCCGGTGTGGTTCGTCACGCGCACCGTCACCGCCGACACGGTGCTGGGCGGCTACGAGCTGCCCCGCGGCACCTCCGTCGTCTGCAGCCCCTACCTGATCCACCGTACCGAGGAGATCCACGCCGACCAGGCCGCCTTCGATCCGGACCGCTGGTCACCCCGGCCGCCGGACGCACCGGCCGCACGCCGGCGCGACGCCTTCCTTCCCTTCGGCGGGGGAGCGCGCAAGTGCATCGGTGACACCTTCGCGCTGATGGAGGCCACCCTGGCGCTCGCCACCGTCGCGGCCCGGTGGCGACTGGAGCACGTCGAGGGCACACCGGTCCGTCCCGCTCGCGGCGCCGTGCTCCGGCCGCAGCAGTTGAGGATGCGGGTGCTCGCCCGGTCGGCCACGGCCGCGACGCCCACGACCCGGACTCCGGCGGTCGACCAGGCGCCGGAGCCCGCGACCGGTCCCGCCCGGCACATCGCGCCCCGGGCCCGCCGTGATCGCTGACCTCGCGCCGCAAGGGAACGGGACGAACGGCCTTCCCGACATCTGGGACGCCGCTGCCTGCGGCCTGGTGAACGAGCAGGCGGCGCACCTGCTGTCCGCCGTACGCACGACTGCCGACGGCCCCGGCCCGGTCCCCGCGGCCGCGGGGACCCGGATGGTCGACGCCCCGCGCTACCGGCCCTACCGGTCGCACACCATGCCCCTGCGCGAGGACGGGTACCGGGCGGCGCGCAGCATCCTCGAAGCCGTCTACTCGGACGGGGTGCGCCGGTCCGTACTGGCGGGTCCGATGGCCGACACCGTCCGCCGCACGGTCGCCGTCCAGGCGGCGCGGCTGTGGCGGGAGGGCGCGACACCCGCCGCCGCCGGGCTCGCCGCCCTCGCCCGGATCACCCCGCGCAAGGGCGGCGAGGTCAAGGAGCTGTGGGCGGAGTACCGGCGGCGCAACGCGCAGGCAACGGACCCGATCATGGCCATGCGCGAGCTGTGGGGCAGCATCTACACCTGGCAGTTCATCCGGGGCGACGACGCCCGGCTGCACGACCTGTGCGCTTCGGTGCTGTGCCTGACCACGGCCGTGGACTTCGCCGACGCCCGCGACGACTCCGGTGCCGGCGGGCACCACCCCTACCTGGTGGCGGCCAGCGAAGGCCTCGCATGCCTGGCCGGGACCGCCGTGGACCGGACCGTCCACGACATCGTCGCCGTCGGCGGCCTGATGACCGTCAAGGATGCCCTGACGGACGCCGTGCCCAGGACCGCGTCCGGGCCGGCCGGTACCACCGTCTCGCCGCAGGAGTTCCTGCGCGCACGCTGGTGGGACGGCGCGATGGTCCCGCACCACCGGGTCATGCTGGCCACCGACCACTACCGGCACGTCGGCGACGACCAGGGCGTCTTCGCATCGACCCGCAGCTGCCCCGCCATCGCCCGGGCGGTCGACAACCTGCTGCGCTACAACGACATCGTCGACGCCGTGTCCGACTACGTGCACCGGGAGTGCTTCAACACCCTCCTGCTGGCCCTGGCGTGCGGCGGCCACCGGAGCGCCGCCGGCTACGGGACCGCCCTGTCCGAGGCCTGTGACGCGGCCCTGGCCTGCGGGTGCGGGCACAGCGGCCACCAGGAGGCGGCCGAGCTCTCCATGGGAGCCTGCCTGTGGTACCTCCTGGTGCCGCGCTACCTCGTCGGCCGCCAACTCGCCGCGCTGGGCCGCCCCGGCAGCCCGGTGGCCGGCGCGTACGCGCTGCCACCTCCGGGGCGCCGACTGCGCAGCACCGGCTGCACGCTCCCGCCCGGCAGCGAGCTCCACGCACCGGCCTGGGCCCCGCTGTGGCAGACCGGCACGCCCCGCACCCTCGAGGACAACACCCGGCGCATCCTGCGCAGATGCCTGCCCGACTGCATCGGTTCCGCCCGCTGCGCCGCCGAGGCCGGCTCCGTCCTCGCCCGCTGCGAGGACGCCGACACCCTCCACGACCTGGCCCGGCTCGCGGAGCACTGGCAACGCCTCTACGACACCGCGCTGGCGCAGAGCGGGATCTCCGGCGGCGCTCCGGCAGCCGCACTGCGCCCGCTCATCGGCCGGATCTGGCACCAGGTCGTCCTGACCCGGCCGCCCGCGGGTGCCACCGCGGCCGGACTGTTCATGGACGTGGACCAGGCGGTCAGGCAGACCTACCGCCTGACCGCGGCGGAAGGCCTGCGCGTCCGGCGCGCCTTCTTCGGAGTCACCACGGGCGCAGTGGAACTCGCCGGCCTCAACCCCTACGACCGCCTGGTCACCGGAATCGCCGACACCTGCCGCTGAGGCCCCGACGCGGCCGGCGAGGGGCAGCGGACGCGCTCCGCCGCCCGACTCGTGTGCCCCGCGGCGGGCGCGTCGGGCCTTACGATCTTGCACATGTCGAACACGTTCTCCATACCGGTCCTACGGGGCCGCGGAGCCACCGTGCTGGGGCCGGAGCCGGACGGGCTGGTCCTGGAACGCCCCGGTGAGAAGCTGGCGATCCCCTTCCGTGCGGTCGCCCGGGTCCGTGCCGAGGCGCGGAGCGTCACGGTCGAGCTGAGGGCGCCGGCCGGGACGACACCGTCCCGCCACCGGATCGAGGGCGTGAGCGCGGCTGCGGCCGTCGTCTTCGCCGACGGCGTGAACGCACTGCTGTCCGACCCCGTCGAGGACGTCGACGGCGGCGCACTCGTCGTCGTACGCACCGTCACCACGACCGCGCTCCAGCGGTACCGGCGCAGGCTGGGCCAGGTCATGCTCGGGTATCTGGGCGGGGTCCTCGCCCTGGCCGTGACCGTGGCCTTCGTGGGCCACGAGCGCACCGCCATGGCCGGCGCGGTGTTCGTCCCGACGTTCGGTGTGCTGGCCGCTCTGCCCCTGTGGATCGGATTGGTGTCCGTGGGGCCGTGGTTCAAGGAGACGCTGCTGCGCAGGCGCGGTGTCACCGTCGTCGCGACCCCGGCGGACGACCCCATGACCTTCCGGTACACGGACGGCGGCGGCGTCTCGCGGGTCGTCTCCCACCCGGGCGGGGCCGGGTCCGTCCAGGTCGCCTACGACCTGCGGGACCCGTCGGACGTCGTCGTGCTCCAGGACGGGTCCACCCGGCTCTTCGACATCACCCTGGGCCCCTTCTTCGTCCTCGTCGGACTCTGCGGCATCGCGTTCATGACCTATCTGGCCCGCCTGGCGATCCTCGGCCAGACGTTTTCCTGAGCCCGGGCACGGGCGGCTCCGCGAAGACGGCAGCGCCGGCCGGAAGGGGCCCCGGGGGATGACCCGTGCGTTCCGGCCGGCGCTGCCGCGGCTGTGGTCGAGCCGCCGTCAGGCCCCGCTGGCCTCGAGCATGGCGTCGCGCTCCACGATCTTCACGCGCTCGCGGCCCTCCGCCTCGCCCAGGGCCTTCTCGGCCGCGTCCAGGCGGTGCCAGCCCTCCCACGTGGTGTGGCGCACGCCGCGCCGGGCGAGGAAGGCGTCCACGGCCTCCGGGGCCGGCTCGGCCGGGGTCGACAGGCGGCCTCCGGCGTGGTCGGCCAGCAGGTTCGCCACGGTCTCGTTGGCGTCGCCCTTGGTGTGCCCGATCAGTCCGATGGGGCCGCGGCGGATCCAGCCGGTGACGTACGTCGACTGCTTGGGCCGGCCGGCCTCGATCACGCGTCCGCCCTCGTCCGGGACGGTGCCCGACTCGACGTCCCAGGGCAGCTTGGGGAGTTCGTCCGAGAGGTAGCCCACGGCCCGGTAGACCGACTGGACGTCCCAGGTGGTGAACTCCCCGGTGCCCCGGACGTTGCCCGTACCGTCGAGCTCCGTGCGCTCGGTGCGCAGCCCGACGACCGCGCCGTCCTCGCCGATGATCTCGGCGGGCGACTCGAAGAAGTGCAGGAACAGCTTGTGCGGGCGGTCGCCGGCGTCGCGGATCGCCCAGTTCTCCAGGGTCTTGGCGACCATGTCGGCCTGCTTGTTGGCGCGGCGGGTCGCGATCGAGCCCTCGTCGTAGTCGATGTCCTCCGGGTTGACGATGACCTCGATGTTCGGCGAGTGGTCGAGCTCGCGCAGTTCCATCGGGCTGAACTTGGCCTGCGCCGGGCCGCGGCGGCCGAAGACGTGCACCTCCAGGGCCTTGTTGGCCTTGAGGCCGTCGTAGACGTTCGGCGGGATCTCGGTGGGCAGCAGTTCGTCGGCCGTCTTGGCCAGGATCCGGGCCACGTCCAGGGCGACGTTGCCGACGCCGAGCACCGCGACCTTCTCCGCGTGCAGCGGCCAGGTGCGCGGCACGTCCGGGTGGCCGTCGTACCAGGAGACGAAGTCGGCGGCGCCGTAGGAGCCGTCGAGCTCCAGGCCGGCTATGGCCAGCGCGCGGTCGGCGGTGGCGCCGGTCGAGAAGACCACGGCGTCGTAGAAGGAGTGCAGGTCGTCGAGGGTGATGTCGGTCGGGTAGTCGACATTGCCGAAGAGGCGGACCTGCGGCTTGTCGAGCACCTGGTGCAGGGCGGTGATGATGCCCTTGATGCGCGGGTGGTCCGGGGCGACGCCGTAGCGGATCAGGCCGAAGGGGGCCGGCATCCGCTCGAAGATGTCGATGGACACACCGGGTTCGGCGGCTGCCTCGGACTTGAGCAGCGCGTCGGCGGCGTAGATCCCGGCGGGACCGGCGCCGACGATTGCTACGCGCAGGGGGCGAGGCATGGGGAAATCCCTTCGAACGTCATATCTCGATACGATCAAGAAGAACTGTAAACTAAGGCGACCCTAAGTAAGTACCCGGGTCGTCTTTATGACCCCATAAGCAGAACTTATGACCCGGGAGGCCCCCCGCCGCGCGGCCCCCGGCGGCGTCGAGCCGTGCCCGAGGTGACAGCAGACAGCTTGGTTCAGACCAATTTGGGAACCTTTCCGGCCAAGTCGACCGCCGGAACGCCGTACCCGGCCCGTGGCGGCTGGAAGCTCGTCCCAGCGGAATCCGAGCGTCACGCTGCCGGAGGCGATGCCTCCAACGGGAGGGGCCATGACCGTCGAGGCGACAGGGGCAGCGCCGACCTGGGTCGAGTTCGGACGGCACCTGCGCTCCTGGCGCCGCCGGGCCGGACTCACCCAGCGGCAGCTCGGGCTGCGCGTCGGCTACCACCACAGCCTCATCAGCAGGCTCGAGGCCGGTACCCGCGAGCCGCCCGCCGGACTCGTCCGCAGGCTCGACGCCCTGCTGGAGACCGGCGGCGCGCTGGCCGCGATCGTCGCCGCGCCGCTCGCCGGGGCGTACGGCCCCCGGCACGCCCCCGACCGGCCGAGGCTGTTCGCCGCCCCGCCCGGGAGCGGGACCGGCGGCGCCGGGGCCGGCCCGGACGGCCTGCGGCCCGCACTGGACCCGGTCCTGTGGCCGGCGGCCCTGCCCGCCGAAGGCCTCGCGTGTCCGCTGCACGGCACCGCCGGGTGCGCGGCCCCCGACCGGGCGGCGGCGCCGGAACTGCTGAGCGCGCTGACCGCGCCGCAGCCCCGGTTCGCCGACCTGACCGCCCGGGAGCCGGACCTCCTGCACGCCGCCACCGCCGCCCTGGCCTGCCTGATCCGCGGGGCACTGCACCAGAGCACCACCGACGGCGTGCTCGTGGTGGAGCGGCTGCTGCGGGCCGTGGTGCGGTGGGCCGAGGCTGCCGATTCGGCCGGCCCGCTCCCGTACGGGCAGCTGCGGATCGCCGCGCAGTACGCCCAGGTCGCCGGGCGCCTGCGGATGCAGCGCGGCCAGAGCAGCATCGGCATGGCGTGGTTCGGGCACGGGCTGGGCTGGGCCGACGCCGTCCGGGACACCTCGGCGCGCGCCACGCTGCTCAGCGACATGTGCACCCTGGTCCGGCTGGACCAGGACCCGGCCTCGGCGCTGGGCTACGCGGAGGCGATCGGCGCGGTGGACCCGCGGCGGCGCTGGGCCGGCACCCTCTCGCACCTGTACCAGGCCCGGTGCCACGCGCTGGGACAGGGCGCCGCCGAATGCCGCCGGCACATCACGCTCGCGCGCAAGGGCTTCGCCCGCCTCGGGCACCGGGACCAGCTGGAGGCGCCCTGGCTGGCGGGCGCCGAGGGCGAGATGCGGATGGAGTCGGCGATCGGCGGAGCCCTGCGCGACCTCGCCGCCGCGACCGGCGACCGGGCCACGGCCCGCCGCGCGATCGACGCCACCGCCCGCTCGCGCGCCCAGGTGTCGCCGCTGATGCGCGGCACGCACCTGCTGCTCACCCTCCGGCTGGCGGACAGCTGGGCGTGCGCGGGCGACCCCGGCGCGGCCGTCGCGCTGGCCGCCCCCGTACTCCAGGAGGCGGTGGGCACCCGGGAGTTGATGGTCAGCTCCGAGCTCGGTGGCCTGCACGAGCGGCTGTTCACCCACTGGGCCGACGCTCCGGAAGTCCGCGCGTACCAGGGCCGGTTGGCCGAGGCGCGCAGCTGAGAACGCCGGGCCCGGCGGTGCGGTTCCCGGACCGGGTTGCCAGATTTTGACAGGACGGGACGAGCCCCGCGAAGCCATTGCTCCGGGCCCGGGCCGCTGCGAGGGTTCCGCCAACCCGGCGGCATGGCGCACCACCCGGACGGGGCCGGTGGAGACACCGCCGCACCCCGTGCGCACGACCCGTGGCCCGCCATGCTCACATCCGCCTCGCCGGGTGCTCGACGACCTCTCACAAGGAGCCACGATGCTCAGAAGGACCGTGGTGGCCGGGGTGTCCCTGGCCGTCACCTTCGCGGGGGTGGTGGTGCCGGCCTCCCTCGCCTCGGCCGCCCAGCCCGCCGCCCCCGCCGGCAAGCCGGCACCCACACCCGTCGCGCGCGCCGTCGCGGCAGCCGACCTGGCCGCGCACAGCGGCGTCGACGCCCTGGCCAAGGGCCCCGACGAGCAGTACGACCGGCACCAGGTCACCCCCTGGCTCAAGGGCCTCTACGCCATCGCCTACGAGCGCACGTACAAGGGCCTGCCCGTCGTGGGCGGGGACGCGGTCGTCCTGGCCGACGGCACCGGCCGGGTCCGCTCGGTCCAGTCCGCGACCAGGACCAGGATCTCCGTCCCCACGCAGGTCCTGGTGACCGCGGCCCGGGCCGCCGCGAGGAGCCGGACCGAGCTGGCGAAGGTCGAGAAGGCCGAGAAGTCCCGCCTCGTGGTCCGCGCCCGGGGCGCCCGCGCCACGCTCGCCTGGGAGACCGTGGTCACCGGGCGCACCGCGCAGGGCGTCCCCAGCCGGCTGCACGTCTTCGTCGACGCGCGCACCGGCCGGGTCGTGGACACCTTCGACGACGTACGCGCCGGCACCGGCCACAGCAAGTGGAACGGCCCGGACCCCCTGACCATCGACACCTCGCGCTCGGGCAGCTCGTACGTCCTGCGCGACAGCACCCGCCCGGGCCTGCAGTGCTCGGACTACAACGGAGGCGTGTACACCAAGTCCACCGACGACTGGGGCACCGGCAACCCCACGAGCCGTGAGACCGGCTGCGTCGACGCGATGTTCGCGGCGCAGAAGGAATCGGACATGCTCAAGAACTGGCTCGGCCGCAACGGCCACAACGGCAACGGCGGCAGCTGGCCGATACGGGTGGGCCTGAACGACGTCAACGCCTACTGGGACGGCTCCACGATCACCATCGGCCACAACACCGCCAACGAGTGGATCGCCGGCCTGGACGTGGTGGGCCACGAGTTCGGACACGGCCTGGACTCCAACACCCCGGGCGGATCCAACCACGAGAGCGGCCTGGGCGAGGCGACCGGCGACATCATGGGCGCCCTGACCGAGGCGTACGCCAGCGAACCCGCCCCCTACGACACGCCCGACTACACCGTCGGCGAGATGATCAACCTGCAGGGCCAGGGCCCGATCCGCAACATGTACAACCCCGGGGCGCTCGGCGACCCGGCCTGCTACTCCTCCTCCATCCCCAGCACCGAGGAGCACAAGGCCGCAGGCCCGCTCAACCACTGGTTCTACCTGCTCGCCGAGGGCTCCAACCCCGGCGGCGGCAAGCCCTCCAGCTCCACCTGCAACAACTCCACCGTCACCGGCGTCGGCATCCAGAACGCCGGCCGGATCTTCTACGGCGGGATGCTGCTCAAGACCAGCGGCATGACCTACAAGCGCTACCGCACCGCCACGCTGACCGCGGCCAAGAACCTCGACGCGAGCTGCGGCCTGTTCAACACCACGAAGGCGGCCTGGGACGCGATCAGCATCACCGCCCAGACCGGCGACCCGACGTGCACCGGGCAGCAGAGCGACTTCTCGCTCGCGCTCAACCCCGCGGCCGGTGACGTCAACGCCGGCTCCTCGGTGAGCGCCACCGTCAACACAACCACCGTCAGCGGAAGTTCGCAGCAGATCGCACTGTCGGCCGCGGGCGCCCCCGCCGGCGTGAGCGTCAGCTTCAGCCCGGCGACGGTCCCCTCCGGCAGCAACGCCACCATGACCGTCACCGCCGCCTCCGGTGCTGCCGCCGGAACCTACCCGATCACCGTCACCGGCACCGCGGGCGCCACCACCCACACCGCGCAGTACACGCTGCGGGTCGGCGGCGGCAACGGCAACCCGGGCACCCCGCCCGACGTCGACGTCGCCAAGGTGCAGGCCCACCTGTCCCAGCTGGAGGCCGTCGCCCAGCAGAACGGCGGCAACCGCCGCTCCACCACCGCCGGTTACCGCGCCTCGCTCGCCTACATCAAGGGCAAGCTCCAAGCCGCCGGCTACACCGTCACCGAGCAGACCTGCACCTCCGGCTGCACGGCGGGCGCCGGCAACAACCTCATCGCGGAATGGCCGAAGGGCAACGCCGACAGCGTCCGCATGTTCGGCGCGCACCTCGACAGCGTCTCCGCGGGCCCCGGCATCAACGACAACGGCTCGGGATCCGCCGCGCTGTTGGAGGCCGCACTCACCCTGGCGCAGACCAACCCCACCATGGAGAACCGGGTCCGCTTCGGCTGGTGGACCGACGAGGAGCAGGGCCTGAACGGCTCCGCCTTCTACGCCGGGACGCTGTCCGCCGCCGAGCGCGCGAAGATCAAGGCCTACTACAACTTCGACATGGTCGCCTCGACGAACGCGGGCTACTTCGTCAACAACCTCAACTCCGCGGCCGCGGCCCCGATGAAGGCCTACTGGGACTCGCTGGGCCTGGCCCCGCAGGAGAACGTCGAGGGACAGGGCCGCTCCGACGACTACTCCTTCCAGCAGGTGGGCATCCCCACCTCGGGCTACGCCACGGGCGCCTCGGCCGTGAAGTCCTCCTCCGAGGCCGCCAAGTGGGGCGGCACGGCCGGCCGCGCCTACGACTCCTGCTACCACTCCGCCTGTGACACCACCTCCAACATCAACGCCACCGCGCTCAACCGCAGTGCGGACGGCATCGCGTACACCATCTGGAAGACGGCCGTCGGCCAGGACACCACGCCGGTGAACGACTTCTCGATCAGCGCCAGTCCGGCGACTGGCACGGCCGATCCCGGCTCCTCCGCCACGTTCACGGTCAACACCGCCACCGTCAGCGGAAACGCGCAGAACGTCCAACTGTCCGCCTCCGGCGCGCCGTCCGGGGTGTCCGTGTCGTTCAGCCCGTCCTCGGTGCTCTCCGGCCAGTCCTCGACCGCCACCGTCCAGGTCGCCGCGGGCACGGCCGGCGGCACCTACACCCTCACCCTCACCGGTACGGGCGCGGTCACCCACACCACCACCTACACCCTCACGGTGACCGGTGGCGGCGGCGAGACCACCTGGCAGGTGGGCGGCAGGTACGCCGTCGGCGACATCGTCACCTACAACGGCGTCCGCTACCGCTGCATCCAGGCCCACACGGCCGACCCCGGCTGGGAACCCCCGAACGTACCGGCCCTGTGGGGCCGCATCTGACCCGTCGGCACGGGCAGGGCGGGGCGGGCGGGGACGTTCCCCGACCGCCCCGCCGCGTTCAGGAGAGCTGCCAGAGGGCGGGGACCTTGGGGGGCTCCCAGCCCGGGTACGCCGTGTGGGACTGGAGGCAGCGGTACGACGAGCCCCCGTACGTGACCGTGTCGCCGACGCGGTAGGACGTGCCCGCGGCCCAGGTACCGGCCGGCGGGGCGGTGGTGGGCGGCGGGGTGCTCGGCGGGGTCGTCGGCGTCTGGCGCACGTCGAGCACGAAGTCGTACGTGCCCTCACGCGCCGGGCCCGCCTGACGGACGTTCATCAGGAGGCGGGCGTCGAAGATGGTGTCGGTGCTGTTGCGCGGTTCGTTGGGGAAGTACAGCTGGGTGGTGACCACCCGGCCACCGGGGGCCTGGAGCTTGACGTGGAGGTGTCGGGTGCGTCCTGGGTAGAGCCCGGGCACGACGGTGGTCAGGCTGAAGGCCCCCCGGGCGTCGCTGAACTGGTGGCCACGGAACCGGTAGCCGCCGTTGTCGTAGGCGCCGTTGTCGTCGGCCTGCCAGAAGTCCAGGAGCACGCCGGAGACCGGGAGGCAGGCCAGGCCGAAGACGTAGCCGCTGACGGTCAGCCGGACACCCGGAGTGCTGCTCGTGACCAGCGAGGTGCGCAGCGGAGAGCCGGGCTTGAAGTAGGGGCCTTCGGTCTGCTCCACGGTCGGCTCGTCGCCGTCGTGGCAGTCAGGGGTCAGCTCCGGGGCCGCGCCGGCCGCCGTGCGGTCGCGGGCCAACGCCACGCCGCCGCCCAGCAGCAGGGGAGCGGCGCCGAGCGCGGCGACGCCGTGCAGGAGGCTCTTGCGGCTGATCCGGCCGTCGTGGTGGGCGGCGGGTTCTCCGATGGGGTGCTCTGTCGCGGGCATGCGCCGACTCCTTGATGCTCGAGGGGGAAGGGAATCGGCCCTTGCCATGGGGTGGGGGGCGTGCTGCGCAGCATGGCGCGCCATGGCAAGGACCCGGCCCGGCCCTGCACCGGAGATCCGGGCGGGCCGCGTGGGCCAGCAGCAAAACTACGGATCGTCCGGGGCGGCCGCGATGGACCCGATCCGGGGATCGTGGTGCTTTCCGACGGCCCCGGCCCGGAAGCGCCCGGGAGACAACCCGGTCTCCCGCCGGAAGAAGCGGCAGAAGTACGCCGGATCCGCGAACCCCAGCTCCGACGCCACCTGGCGCACCGTCAACCGGGTGCCGGTCAGCAGGCGTTTGGCTTCCAGGGTCGTCTGCTGCCGGATCAGGCTCGCCGGCGTCCGGCCGGTCGCCCGCCGCACCGTCGTGGACAGGTGGCCTGCGGAGACACCGAGTTCCCG
Organism: Streptomyces sp. NPDC089919; assembly: GCF_040684615.1. Taxonomy (NCBI): domain Bacteria; kingdom Bacillati; phylum Actinomycetota; class Actinomycetes; order Kitasatosporales; family Streptomycetaceae; genus Streptomyces; species Streptomyces sp. NPDC089919. The sequence goes on along the minus strand of NZ_JBFBGK010000015.1, from coordinate 6,261 downwards.
GGCGTACGAACCGACCGACCGCCGGGCCGCCCCCGGCCGGCCGGTCAACCGGGTGAACGCGGCGGCGAGTTCATCGGCCCGATCGCGGTCGGGAAGCCGGCCGTCCGGTGCACCGGCGCGCAGTGCGCGCAGGATCAGGATGTGCAGGCTGGCGCGCAGCACCCCCTGGTAGCCGCTCCTCAGCTCCCGGTACTCGCGCCCCATGTCGGCCAGCAGCGCCGCTATCGGCCCGCTCTCGTCGCCGGGCGGGTGAGCGGGCCGGGTGGCCAGCGTGCGCAGCGCGGCCGCGTCCTGCGAGTCGGGGGGAAGGAAGTCCTCGTTGAAGAGCACCACCTGCCCGGCGAGCCCGTCGGCGTCGGCCCAGTGGTGCACCTGGCCGGGCGTGATGACACACAACTGCGGTGGCTCCAGGGTCCTGTGGGCCAGGTCCAGGACGTGCGCGCCGCGGCCGCCGGTGACGTAGACGATCTCGTAGAAGGTGTGCCGGTGCGGGAAGGCCGCCCGGGAGAGCGGGCCGATGGTGTCGAACGTGCCGATGGCGAAGGGCAGCAGGTGCGGCAGGGGCACCTCCAGGCGGTGCAGTGGGATGGCGGGCAGGCGGGGCTTGCACAGGTCGCTCATCGCCGCAGTCTGCGACCACCCCCTCCGCAGGTCCAGACCAATCCCGGGCAACCTAGGAGAGGTCCGGCTCGGCCCGGTGCTGCGCCTGGGCCTGGGCGCGGAACGCCGCGGGGGGTACGCCGTAGGCCTCGCGGAACGCCCGGCTGAACGCGGACGCGTGCCGGAAGCCCCGCCGGGCGCCGATGACGTGCACGGGAACTCCCCGGAGCAGCGGATCCGCCAGGTCCTGCCGTGCGCGCGCCAGCCGTCGGCCCTGGAGGTAGGCCGCGACCGTGGTCCCGTCCCCCTCCTGCTGGAACAGCCGGTGGAGGTAGCTGACGGAGATGTGATGGGCGGCGGCGATCGCGGGTACGTCCAGCAACGGATCGTCGGCGTGGTCGCGGACGAAGGCCATCACGCGCAGGGCCAGCGCGCGCCGCTTCGTCTCCGGGGTCAGGGACCGGTCCGCCTCGAGGACGCCGGCGAAGAGCGAGGCCACCAGGTCGGCCAGCACGCCGCTGAGGCGCGGGCCCTCCACGGCCCGGTAGGACCGGCTGTCCCGGGTCACCTGGTCCAGGAAGGTGGCCAGCAGGGCTCCCATGCCCTCCCGGGCCGAGATGCGCTTGCCGATGACCCGGCCGGCGGTGTCAGGAGGCAGCGGCAGCAGTGCCTTGGGCAGCTCGACCCCGATGATCTCGACGGCATGGGGGCCGGAGCTGATCTCGAACGGCCGTGACGTGTCACTGGTGTGGATGTCGTACACGCCGTGCACCACGGTGTCCTTGCCCAGCGTCACCGCACCCGCCCCGCGCTTGATGAGCGAGAGGTGGAAGGCCTCGGGGTCCGATCTCGCTATCAGCTTCGGGGTGCGCAGGAAGGTCAGGGGAAGGCATTCCATCGGGTAGACCGAGATCCCACCGAGCGAGATCACGCGCTGGTTCACCCAGAAGTCGGCGGCGTGCTCGCTGCGCATCTCCATGGGCGCATGCGTCTCCGACATGAGGGCCCGCCAGCTCTCGAACCGGTCGGCGGGCGTCAGTTCCGCGCTGCGGAACGTTCTCTCGGGCAGCATGATCACGGGTTTACCTCGGCTGCGGCGGCCCGCGCAACCGAGCCGGCCCCCGGGGCCACGGGCAGCGGGTCGACTCTCCGTCAAGACAGTGTGCACGCCAGGCCAATGCGCGCTGCGCGGCGCCTTGGCAGAGTGGGCGCCAGAGGGTCGGTGCGGCGACGGGAGACCGGCGCCCCCACCGACGCCCCGGGCCCCGCGCGGACCCGGTCATGAGCGGACGCCGCCCGAGGACGGGGGTTTTGGGCGGCGTCAGCTCAGGGACGGGACCGGGGGCGAGGATGCCGGAAGGGGTCAGGCGTCCTGTGGCGGGGTGGTGCCCAGGCGGACGTTGTCCAGGGCCCAGAACCAGTTGTTGCCTGCGTGGTGGATACGGAAGCCGATCTTCACCGAGGTGGCGTCGGAGGGCACCGGGAAGGAGCAGGTCACCAGGCGGTTCTGCTGGTCCCGCCCGCCGTTGGTGTTCCCCGAGGCCGCGCTGGAGTAGGTCACGACCCGGGAGGTGGCGCCGGTGTCGAAGGTGACCGTCACCTCGGCCTCCTGCGGGCTCTCCTGCCGGTAGTGGGAGTCGAAGGCGAGGTGCAGGGCCGGGGTGCCGGCCGGGATCGACACCGCCGGGGTGACCAGCGTCGAGTCGAAGGAGCCGCGGCCGGACGGGGCACCGGTGTCGTCCCAGTCGTCCGGGTCGGCGACGGCGACGATCCCGAGGGACCGGCCGAACGCCTGCCGCTCCTGCCCTGCCGGGAACCAGAAGTCCTTCGACAGGAAGGACCAGCCGTTGAGCTCCGTGGTGCCCTGGGGCATCCCGGCCGCGTTGGTGACCGTCCAGCCCTCCGGCGCCGTCCGGGTCCAGCCCCGCAGGCCGGGCCGGGCGAGGTCCACGGCCGGCTGCAGGAGCGGGGCGAGGGATTCGAAGTCCTCGGCCAGCAGGTAGCCGCTCATCACCGGACCGACCCGGACGGCCAGCGCCGACTCCCGCTGCACCGCGCCGCCGCCCGCGCCGCGGCCGGCCACGGTGGCCTTCAGCGTCGCGGCGGTACGGGCCGCCGCATCCGGGGCGAAGACCTCCCACACGGCCTTCGCCGAGGACCGGGCGGGTACCGACGCGGGGGCGCCGGGGGCGAGCACGGCACGCCATCCCTCCGGTACGGCCAGCGCCGGCGTCAGCCCGGTGAGCGGGACGTTCCCGGCGTTGGTCAACGTCGCCGTCACCGCCAGCGGCCGTCCCGGGGAGAGCACGCAGCCGTCCGTACCCGGCGAGCTGGCCGGCGCGGTGAGCGTCAGGCTCAGGGCCGGGACCACCTCCGCCCGGACCCGGGCGTCCGCGGTCCGCAGCAGCCCCTCGCCCTCACCGCGCACCGCGACCGCCAGCCTCCCGGAGGTGGCGTCGGCGGCCGGGGTCACGGTGAAGCGGAGCTCCGCGGAACCGCCGCCTTCCAGCCGCCGGGGGAGGGGGTCGCGCAGTTCGGCCGTCCAGCCCTTCGGGACCGACAGCGAGACGCCCAGGTCCCGCAGCACGCGCTCGCCCTGATTGCGCACGGTCACCAGGACCTCGGACGGACTGCCCTGCACCAGCGGTGCCTTGAGCGGCGGCATCGGCTCCGGCAGCGCGATCGACGCGGTCAGCACCGGTGCGCAGCCGATGGCCGGATCGGTGGTGCCCTGACGGCCGTCGGCCGCCCGCCCGGCGGCCCGGCGCAGGAAGCGCGGGTCGCCCTCGTCCAGCACCACGACGTCGTACCAGCCGTGCCGGGCGAGCGGAACGGACACGGTCCGCCTGCGGCCGGGTGCCAGCCTGACCCGGACCACCTGGTCCTCACCCCGGCGGGCGTGCGTGGACTCGCCCACGAGCAGCGTACGGGTGCGGTCCGACGGGTTCGCGCACTCCACGTCCACCCGCCGGGCGCCCGGCCGCTCCACCACGTGGGCCTCGGCCCCCGCACCGGCGCCGCGCAGCTCCCACCGGGACCAGCCCGGCCCGTGCACCTGGAGGTCGTAGCCCTCGGGCCCGTCCGGGAAGGCGTCGGTGGCGGCCTCGCCGCCGGCGACGGTCGAGGTCCGCGGCGCGGCTCCGTCACCCGGGTACGCCGTGACCGCGGCCGCCCGGGAGCCGGTGTTGCCGATCCGCAGTCCGACCTCGCCCTCGGTGACGGTGGCGCGCAGCGACAGCCGGTACGGCGAGGGACGGGCCGCCCGCGATCCGGCCTCCTGCCCCGGCAGCGCCTGGCGGGCCGGCGGTACCGGGTTCCAGCGGCCGATCGGGGCGGGGACCGCGCCCGGACGCGCCACCTCGGGCTGCCGGTGCGCCCGGTCGAAGTCGAACACGGAGGTCAGGTCGCCGAAGACGCTGCGGCGCCAGGCGCTGATGTTCGGCTCCTGGACCCCCGTCCACTTCTCCAGGAACCGGATCACCGAGGTGTGGTCGAACTGCTCGGAGCTGACGAACCCGCCGACCGTCCACGGCGAGACCACCGTCATCGGCACCCGGGGGCCGGGGCCGACCGGCCGGCCGCCGGTCCAGTCGTCCCCCTCGCCGCTCTCCGGTCGCGGGGCGGTGGGCGAAGGGACGTGGTCGAAGTACCCGTCGTTCTCGTCGAAGTTGATGAACAGGGCGGTCTTGGACCAGGTCGTGGGGTCGCTCGCGATGGCGTCGAGCAGGTCGTAGACCAGTCCCGCGCTGCCGACGGGGGTGGAGGAGCTGGGGTGTTCGGACAGGGCCGCCGTCGGCACCACCCAACTCACCCTGGGCAACGTTCCGTTGCGGATGTCGTCCTTGATCCGGGTGACCAGGGTGCCCGGCTCGGAGCGGTGGGCGCCGCGCCGGAAGAGCCTGCGCTCGTCCTCGGGCAGCCCGGCCACGGCGGCGTCGAACCGGGCCAGTGCGTCGGCGCGTTCGGCGGGCGCCTTGTCCCACAGCTTGTCGTAGAACTCCTCGGTCGTGGCGTACGGGAACCCGGCCGCGGTGAGGATCTTGCGACCGATCCGCTTCCACGGCTTGAAGTACTCGACGGCGTTGTCGGTGAAGTTGTCCCACTCCTGGTAGATCTGCCAGGAGACCCCGGCCGCCTCGAGACGCTCGGGGTACGTCGTCCAGTCGTAGCCGGCGTGCGCGTAGGAGTACGCGGCGTTGGTGACCGCCCGGCCGCCGCCGCCCGGCTCGAACCCGGTGGTGCCCGTCCAGAGGTAGTTCCGGTTCGGGTTCGTCGAGCCGAACACCGAGCAGAAGTAGGCGTCGCAGATCGTGAACCGGTCGGCCAGCTCGTGCTGGAGCGGGATGTCGCGCCGGTCGTAGTGGGCCATGGTGCTCTGGCCCTTGGCCGCGATCCAGTCGTTCCACCAGCCGTTCGCCCGGGCCTGCACCCCGTCGGCGAAGCCGTGCGGCAGCGACCCCAGGTACTGGATGTCCCCTTCGGGCCGTCCGGCCTCCACCGCGGCCTGCCGCGCCGAGAACGGCAGGACGGCCGGGCCGCCGGCCCGCGGCTGCTCGAAGACGCTCGTCCCGCTCGGCAGCCGCAGCGCCGCCGGGTCGCCGAAACCGCGGACGCCCTTGAGGGTGCCGAAGTAGTTGTCGAAGGAACGGTTCTCCTGCATCAGCACGATCACGTGCTCGATGCCGCGCAGACCCCCGCGCGGCATCGGCGCGGCCATGGCCTGCAGGAGGGAGGGCGGCAGTACGGAGAGCGCGGAGCCGGCGGCGAGCGTGCCGAGGACCTTGCGGCGCGAGAAGTCGTGCATGAAGGGGAGGCTATGGGGCGCGAACTGCCCCCGAAACCCCGCCGACCAGGGGTTCGCCGAGAGTTCACGCCCGGGTCGCGAACGATTCTCGCAGGTCAGCTGCCCTCACCCCGGCCCGCCCGGCAGCTCCGAGGGCCAAGCCGAGGCCGGGGAAGCGAGCAGCACCGACCGGCACCGCGGCCACCGCGTGTGCCGGCCGGCGCGGTCGGTCTACTGGTAGCTGGGGATGTAGTCGTAGCAGTACCCCCGCTCGCCCGCGACCGTGCCGTAGACCGGGTCGCCCCAGGTGAGGAACATCCCGCCGGTGGCCGGGCCGACGATGCCGTCGGTGCCCTCGTCACCCCACCACATCTTCTGCAGGAAGCGGATGGCCTCGTCCGTCTGGGGCCCGAACTTGCCGTCCTCCGCGATCTGCGGGTGGTACGGGCCGTTGACGCGGACGAGGTAGTTGAACTGGTGCTGGACGCACCACACGGCGTGGGTGTTGTTGGTCTTGCCGTAGCCGATGTACGGGACGCCGGGCTTGGCCTCGGCGCTGCCGGCCAGGCCCAGGGCGGCGAGCGCGGTCGCGGCGGCGACGACACCGGCACGGGTGGCGATCTTCTTGAACATGGGTGATGGAGCCCTTCGCTGAGTGGCGTGCGACGGTCCGGCAGGTCGGGCAGGGGGGATCCCGCCGCCTCGCGGTCACGTCGGTGGCGTCGACGTGATCACCCGGCAGTGCTGATGGGTACCGGGGCCGTGGTGTCGACGCTGCGAACCGTAGTCCGCGCCCCGGGGCGGTGACCGTCCCAGCGCGTCTCGGAAGATCCCGGCCGGCGGCCGTCCCGCGGGACGGCCGCCGTTGGGACATGGCC